>NZ_PTFE01000072.1:0-43868 GCF_002936975.1 Bradyrhizobium sp. AC87j1 | reverse complement strand
CGAGATGCACACCTGTTGAACGCCATCATGCGGCGGCTGTAGAGACGACCGCGGAAAGAACCATGAACCCGGCAGTGGATCACTTTTGTCTATCGGGGTTGACATCGTGCCCGCGATTAAAGAACGGGCGACTAGTTATCCATCTCCCTCACCCGCCGCGCATAGAGCCGCCGCAGCGGCTCGAGCTGTGTCGCCGCAGTCGCTGCCTGATACGCCTCGCACGCTTCATCCTTGCGCCCCACCCGCCGCAGCAAATCCGCGCGCACTGCGGGCAGCAGCTCATAGCCGCGGAGCCCGCCTCGGGCGCTGATCGCATCGACGAGATCGAGCGCACGTGCCGGCCCATCGACCATCGACAGCGCGGCAGCGTGGTTGAGCTCGATCACCGGAGAGGGACTGATGCGCAGCAGCACCTCATAGAGCCCGGCGATCTGCCGCCAGTCGGTCTGCTCGAAGCTCGGCGCACGCGCATGCAGCGCGGCGATCGCGGCCTGCACAGCATAAGGCTGCGGCCGTCCGGGCACGCGCAGCGCATCCTCGACCAGGCGCAGGCCCTCCTCGATCTGCCTGCGGTCCCACAGCATGCGGTCCTGCTCCTCGAGCAGCACGATATCGCCGGCCGCGGTCTCGCGTCCGGCGCGGCGCGCATCGTGCAGCAGCATCAGGGCCAGCAGGCCCTTGATGCCGCCGCGATCCGGCATCAGCCGATCAAGCAAGCGGCCGAGCCGGATCGCTTCAGTTGCAAGATCAGGCCGCATCAGATCCGCGCCCTCGGTCGCGACATAACCTTCGGTGAAGACCAGATAGATCACGGCGAGCACGCCATCGAGCCGCGGCGCCAGCGTGTCGCGCTCGGGCACCTCGTAGGGGATGCCGGCGAGCCTGATCTTCTGCTTGGCGCGGACCAGCCGCTGCGCCATTGCCTCCTCGCCCACGAGAAAGGCGCGCGCGACCTGCGTGGTCGACAGCCCGCAGACCGTGCGCAGCGTCAGCGCGACCCGGACTTCGGGCGCGAAGGCCGGATGGCAACAGGTGAAGATCAGCCGCAGCATATCGTCGTCGAGCATTGTCGCCGGCTCGTCGACTGTTTGCGCATTGAGCTCGATCTCGTGCACGAGCACCTGCTGCTTGCCGCGGAAGATAGCCTGGCGCCTGACACGATCGATCGCCTTGTGCCTGGCGACATTGACCAGCCAGGCGCGCGGATTGTCGGGGACCTCGCACGCCGCCCAGCGTTCCAGCGCGACGGCAAAAGCATCCTGAAGCGCGTCCTCGGCGAGATCGAAATCGCCGACGAGGCGGATCAGCGTGGCCAGCGCCCGCCCCGCCTCATCGCGGAAGATTTTGTCGATCTCGCCAGGGGTCATGCGGCGACGCGCGGCCCGGCCGTCACTTGTCGTAGACCCAGATCGGCCGCACCTCGATCGAACCGACGCGCGCGCTCGGAATCCGCGCCGCGATCTCGATCGCGGCGTCGAGATCCTTGGCCTCGATCAGATAGTAGCCGCCGAGCTGCTCGCGGGTCTCCGCAAACGGTCCATCGGTCGTCAGCATCTTGCCGTCGCGCACACGCACCGTCGTCGCGGTCGTGGTCGGCCGCAGCCGATCGCCGGCCTTGAAATTGCCGTTCCGGATGATGGATTGCGTGAAGGCTTCATACTCCGCCGACATCTTCTGGCTGGTTCCCGTGTCAATCTTCGCGTACTCGGCCTCGTTCTGGTAGATCATCAGCAGATATTGCATCGCTTCACTCCTGTTGTTCGGCTGTGTCGCCGACATCCAGTCGATCGGGGCACGCAGCAAACGACATCTTCAGGATAAATTATTTCGGGCGGATCGTGGGCCGCGATATCGGCTTGACGAAACCGTCACAAATGCCCCATGCGTTGTCAGTCAGTCGGCCGGACGGCCGCTCCGGCAGGTGCCGAAAGGCCGCCGGGGAGGAAAGTCCGGGCTCCCTTGACATACGGTGCCGGATAACGTCCGGCGGGGGCGACCCCAGGGAAAGTGCCACAGAGAACGAACCGCCCGCCTTCGTCCCTACGGGGCTTTGGCGCGGCAAGCCCTCGGGCCTGCCGCGTCGTAGCAGCGAACGCTGCGTAGACGGGTAAGGGTGAAAAGGTGCGGTAAGAGCGCACCGCGGGTCCGGCAACGGAGCCGGCATGGCAAACCCCACCGGGAGCAAAACCGAATAGGGACAGCGTAGCGGGCTGTTCGCGCAAGCGATAACGCCGCGGGGCGATGTCAGGCCCGCCGTCCGGGTAGGTTGCTCGAGGCCATGTGTAAACATGGTCCCAGAGGAATGGCCGTCACGTATCGTTCGCGCAAGCGGACGGTGCCTTACAGAACCCGGCTTACAGGCCGGCTGATATCTTGCAACGAGGGGTTCGATGCTGACCGCATCGAACCCCTCACCACTTTCAGGAACGCCTCAACGTCGCCGCGCTTCAGGCCGCGCGCGTGTCCGCTTTTACCAGCACCGGCGCAAGCTCGTCCGCCTCACGCCGCTGCTTGCTCACTTCAAAACCGTGCATGCCGATCTGCCATTGCAGCCCGACGATGGCGCCCTTGGTCGGCTGCAGCAACGCGAGCGAGGCGAACAGCGTCACCGGCAACCACACCACGAGTTGCAGCCAGACCGCCGGCGCATACGCGGTCTCGACCGCGAGGATCGCGGGGACCACGAGATGGCCGACCACGACGATCACGAGATAGGCGGGAAAGTCATCGGCGCGCTGGTGGAACAGCTCCTCGCCGCAATGATCGCAGCTGTTTGCGACCTTCAGGAAACGGCCGAACAGATGGCCTTTGCGGCAGTTCGGGCACTTGCCGCGAAAGCCGCGCCACATCGCCTTCGCCAGAGAGACTGAATCGGCCGCCATGACCCACCTCTTCCTTTTCGACAATCCATACAATAATATCTTGCATCCATACATTCAAAGGATAAGGGCTTAATTGCATGGATTGGAGCCCGACAATCTCGGAGCTATCAGGGCCGCGCTACCAGCGCATCGTCGAGGCCATGGAGGCCGACATCGCCGCCGGCCGGCTCGTGCGTGGCCAGCAACTGCCGACGCAGCGCGCGCTGGCAAAGGCGCTCGACGTCGACCTCACCACGGTGACGCGCGCCTACACCGAGGCGCGGCGTCGCGGAATCATGGAGGCGCGGGTCGGACAGGGCTCGTTCGTGTCGGAGACCAGCGCGCGCCGCGCGGTCGATCTGCCGCATCCCGTCGCGATCGATCTTTCGATGAACGTGCCGCCGCATCCGCTGGAGGCGCAGCTCGACGAGCGCATCATCGCCGGGATGGAAACGATCCGCGCGCAATCGGGCCTGACGGCGTATCTCAACTATCAGCCGCCCGGCGGCAGCGCGCATGAGCGCGAGGTCGCCGCGCGCTGGATGCGCGCACGGGTACCGCACGCGCATGCCGGCAGGCTGGTGATCTTTCCCGGCACGCAGACGATCCTGTTCAACTTGCTCGCCCATCTGGCGCGGCCCGGCGACATCGTGCTGACGGAGGCGCTCACATTCCCCGGCATCAAGGCCGCAGCAGCGCGGCTCGGCATCAAGCTCGTCGGCGTCGCCATGGATGATGGCGGTATCCTGCCCGATGCGCTGGCAAAGGCGTGCCGCACGCACAAGCCGAAGGCCGTCTATCTCATTCCGACACTGCACAATCCGACCACGGCGACGCTTGCCGCCGAGCGGCGCAGTGCGATCGCAAAGATCATCGGCGATACCGACACGATCCTGATCGAGGACGACGCCTACGGCCTGCTCGACCGCTCGGCATCGCCAATCGCCAATCTCATTCCCGAGCGGTCTTATCTTGCGACCACGATGTCAAAATGCATCGCGCCGGCGCTCCGCGTTGCCTATCTGGTGACGCCCGACAGCGAGGCGCAGCGGGAGATGCGGACATATTTGCAGGCGACCGTGCAGATGCCGGCGCCGCTGATGGTCGCGCTGGTGACGCATTGGATCGAAAGCGGCATTGCCGATCGTATCATCACCGCCATCCGGAGCGAGGCGGTCGGCCGTCAGCAGCTCGCGCAGCGCGCATTGAAAGGCTTCCAGTTCCTGGCCAAGCCCGCGGCGCATCATCTGTGGCTGCGGCTGCCTGAGGACCGGCCCGATGTCGCGGCGCATCTGTTGCGAAACGGACTTGCGGTCGTCGCCGGCAATGCCTTCACAATCGATGGGACACCGCCGCATGCGGCGCGCGTCTCCCTGGGCGCGGCACGCAACAGGTCAGAATTGACGGAAGCGCTACGCATCCTGGTCGGCGCGCTGCAGAAGCCCGCCGACACCAGACAGATCGTCTAGATCATCGACGATGACGGCGATGGGTCGAGCGCACGACCGGCGCCCCAGGCGACGGATAGGCCTGCAAAGCATACGCATCGCTGGGCGTGCCCTGCTGGCCGAGAGCCGCACGCGCCGCAGGCGTGAGCTGGCCGCCATTCAGCACGTCGCGGTCGGGATGAGCTGCCTGATAGGCCGCAGGCTCGGAAAGCTGCGCCTGGGCCATTGTCGGCATCAGCGCCGCCGCCAACAGCGCGGCCGCAGCGGCGATTTCAGTGCGGGTCATGATCATTCTCCATCATCGCATTCGGGACCGACCGATCCGAGCGCAGGATGGCGGCGGGGCCCCCGATTTGAAGTACGACCGTCATGTAGGCGTGTCTTTCGCGAACGCCCGGCGCCGCAGATCACGCTTGCGTGCAGGGCGGATTGACTTGCACAGCAGCAAGCATGCTATGCGGGCGACGGCGATCAACAGTTCGAGATCGCCCCGGCGACGAGGACATTCCGTTGGAAACGCTCACCTACGCGCTGCTGCTGCTCGGCGCATTGGCCGGCGGCTTCGTCTCGGGCCTGGCCGGGTTCGGCACGGCGCTGATGGCGCTCGGCATCTGGCTCTACGTGCTGCCGCCCTCGCTCGCGGTGCCACTGGTGTTGATCTGCTCCGTGATCGCGCAGACCTCAACGCTGCCCTCGATGTGGAAGAGCTTCGACCTCTCGCTGGTCTGGCCGTTCCTGATCGGCGGTCTCATCGGCGTACCGATCGGCACCATGCTGATCGCCTCGGCCGATCCAAAAGTGTTCAAGCTGAGCGTCGGCATTTTAATTCTGATGTTCTCGAGCGCGCTCTATCTGAACAAGAGGCCGCTCGCGATCAAATTCGGCGGCCGCCTCGCCGACGGCGCGATCGGCTTTGCCGGCGGTATTCTTGGCGGCCTCGCCGGGTTGTCCGGGCCGCTGCCGATCCTGTGGGCCAACATCCGCGGCTGGAACAAGCACGAACGGCGCGGCATCTTCCAGCTCTTCAATTTCACGGTGCTCGCGACAGCGCTGGTGCTGCAGACCGCATCGGGTCTCGTCGAGCTCAAAGTGGTCTGGCTCGCGCTGGTCGCGTTTCCGGGCACCTTGATCGGCGCCTGGGCCGGCGCGCGCGTCTATCACGCCCTCAATGACAAGCATTTCGGCGATGTCGTGCTCGGCCTGTTGTTCCTGTCGGGCCTGACCCTGGTCTGGAACAGCCTCGGCGCGCTCTAATTCTGCGTCTTCCTGGCAAGCGCCATGCCGCCGGCGACACCGACGCCGAGGACGTAGATCCAGCCCGGCGTGAAGTCGAACAAATGCGTGTTGAGCAGTGAGGTCAGCATGTTCTGCACCACGACCAGCAGGCCGATCCAAGAGGCCAGCCCCGCGCCGCGAAACAGCGAGAGATGCGCAAACCAGAGCGCGTAGAGGATCAGGACACCGACGATTCCCCACTGCACGGCCACGCTGAGGGTCTGATTGTGCGGGTTGCTGACGATCTCGCCGCGCAGCGGATCGATCTTCGCATCGGCGGCCACGCTTGCGAACAGGCCGCGGATCGAGCCGGTGCCGTGACCGACCAGCGGTGCATCGGCGATGAAGCGAAGGGACTTCCGCCAGTATTCCAGACGCGAGCCCATGCCGCTGACCTGACTGTCCTGCACGCTCGTCTCATAGTCGGCCTGAAATTTCGCAACCGTCGTCCGCAGATGCGGCGACACGCCAAAGAGCAGCACCGCCGACAGCGCCATCGCGCCGGCGGCAAGCAGCGCCGCACGCAGGCGCAGATACAGCAGCGCGAACAGCACCACCAGGATCGGCAGCGTCACCAGCGCCGTGCGCGAGACCACGACGAAGATCATGTTGGCGAGAAATCCGATCGCGAGCACCGCGAACAGCGCCGCGGTGGCGGCGCGGCGCTGTCGCAGCAGCGACACGACCGGATAGACCAGCGCGAGCACACAGAGCGCGAACTCCTGGCTCTGGTCGATATAGTTGCGCACCGCGATCCCGCTCTCGACCCTGAAAGGCCCACGCGACAGATAGAGCTTCAGCGAGAGTGCGGGGTCGATGGCGACGGCGAAGGAATAGAGCATCAAGGCCGTGCAGGACGCCAGGAAGGCGCAAAACACCCAATGGCCGTAGGGCCAGCGCTCGAACTGGTAGATCAGGAGCGGAATGACCAGCAGCTTCGCCACCGGCCCGATCGCGTGGATCCGTTCCGGCCACGGCGCATCCGACCAGAGCGTGCCCACGGCGGCGAGCGCGACCAGCGCGATCGGCAGCAGGCAGATCGGGCGCAGCAGCGACCGCGGAAACGCGCGGAGATCGACGAACGCGAAGGCGATCAGCCAGGGTATGAGCGCGAAGGTCAGCCCGGTCGTGGTCCACGGCAGCAGCAGAGCGATCAGCGCGACGAAGCGGGCCGGCGTGCGATAGCGCGCCGCCCAGATCGCGGCGAGCCATGACGCCGCCCGCGGCTCGTTCGTCACTCCGGTCATTGGCCCTTCTGCAGCCCACCATCCTCGACCGGCCGGCAAGTTAGCCGGAGCAGCCAGGATGGAACAAGCCACCGTTACGCAGGCTCGCGGGCGAGAGGCGCAATGGGCTCGGCGCTCTCCTGCTCTGGGGTCTTCTCCTTCGGCGCCGAAGTCAGGCGCTTCCTGAACTCGCGGCGCAGCAACCACAGGCTCAAACCCGCCTGCAATATTGTCGCCGCGACCGACAAATACCAGACGTACTCCATGCGAAAGCCCGGCCGCGTCGACAGCCAGATCGCCGGCAGTGAATAGGTGAACACGCGCGTCGCCGAGCTCAAGAGCACCGGCCTGGTGTTGCCAAGGGCCTGGAACATGCTCGAGCAGGTGAAGATCAGCCCCTGTGCGACCATGTTGAGCGAGATGATCCGCAGGAACAGGTAGGCGATGTCCATGGTCTCGCGGTCGTTCGAGAATCCGGCGAGCAGCAGCTCCGGCTTCACTTGCGCAAGGATCATGAAGCCGGTCATCACGATCGTGACGATCAAAGCGGCCTTGACGAAAGTTTCCCGCACGCGCGCAGCGTTGGCTGCGCCGACGTTCTGGCCTGCGATCGGTCCGGCCGCCAGCCCAACCGCAAGCGCCGGCATATTGATCAGGCCGAGCACGCGCTGCCCGATGCCGAAGCCGGCCTGCGCCGCCGCGCCGAAATCGCGCAGCACGTAATAGACCACCGCCATGAAGATGAACATCATCGCGAACTCGCCGCCGGCCGGCAGGCCGACATTGAGAATGCGCTTCAAATGGTGCGGCTGCGGGCGCCATTGCGCCGGATTGAAAGCGACATAGCGCTCGACCTTGCGGAAATACGCCAGCAGCACCAGCACGCCGATGGCGACCGCGATCGAGCTCGCCAGCCCCGCACCAGCGACCCCGAGCGCATGGCCGGTGCCCCAGCCCGTGATCAGGACCGGCGCCAGCACGATATTGATGGCCACAGCAAACGCCTGCACCAGCATGGTGGGACGCACGATACCGGTCGCGCGCAGCGCAGCCCCCATGACTTGGGTCGCGAACTGCAGCGCGAGCGCCGGCATGAACCACAACAGATAAGTGGTTCCGGCCTCGATCGTGGCCTGGTCCGCTGCGATCGAACGCATGTAGGCGCGCGACAGCGCGGCACCTGCGAGCAGGGTCAACAGTCCGAACAGCACCGACAGCACGATCGCCTGGTTGAAGATCAGGTTCGCATCCGGCCGGTCCTTGCGTCCCACGGCATGCGCGATCAGTGCCCCCGCGCCGACACCGAGCACCTGCATCAGCCCGTTGACGAGAAAGCCAGCATTGCCGGCCGCGGCGACGCCCGCCACGGCGGCATCGCCCAGGCCCGACACGAAGTACAGATCGACCAGTTGGCAGACCATGATCGATATCATGCCGGCCATGATCGGAGGTGCCATGGCCAGGATGTGTCTCACGATGGAGCCGTTCGTCAGGTCTTTCATCTCATTTCATCCTTGACGCATTCCTTGACGAATTCCTTGGCGGCGTGACAGCGGGACCTTCGCCCCGCTGCCGCCCCCCTCACTCCGCCGCTGCGACGCGCCCGAGCTCCACCACCTGGCGCTCGAACAGGCCGCGATAGATGCCTGCGGGCTTGCTCGCGAGCACGGCGTGGGTGCCCTGCTCGACGATCTCGCCGCGGTCGAACACCAGGATGCGATCGAGGCTGCGCACCGTCGACAGCCGGTGCGCGATCACGATCGAGGTGCGGCCCTTCATCAGCCGCTCCATCGCCTCCTGGATCAGCGCCTCCGATTCCGAATCGAGGCTCGACGTCGCCTCGTCCAGGATCAGCACCGGCGCATCCGCCAGGAACGCGCGCGCCAGCGCCACGCGCTGCCGCTCACCGCCCGACAGCTTCACGCCGCGCTCGCCGACCAGCGTGCCGTAGCCCTTCGGCAGGCGCAGGATGAAGTCGTGCGCGTTCGCAAGCCGCGCCGCCTGCTCGATCGCCTCGAGGCTGGCGCCGGGCCGGCCATAGGCGATGTTCTCGGCGAGCGAGCGGTGAAACAGGACCGGGTCCTGCTGCACGATCGCGATCTGGCTGCGCAGCGATTGCTGTGTGGCCAATGCGATGTCCTGCCCGTCGATCAGCACGCGGCCGCCGGTGACGTCGTAGAGCCGCTGCACCAGCTTGACGAAGGTGGTCTTGCCGGAGCCGGAGCGTCCGACGAGGCCGACGCGTTCACCAGCCCGGATCGTCACCGACAGCCCGTCATAGAGCGGCGCGCGATGGCCGCCATAATGGAACGTCACGTCGTCGAACACGATCTCGCCGCCCTCGATCGCGATCGGCCGCGCACCGGTTGCATCGGCGATGCCGATGGGCTCGGCATGGATCGCCACCAGCTCGTCCATGTCGTTGACCGAGCGCTGGAGGTTGTTGATGTGCATGCCGACGTCACGCAAATAGGCGTGGATGATGTAGTAGCTGGTCAGCACATAGGTCACGTCGCCAGGCGAGGCATGTCCCGACATCCACAACAGCACCGCGCCGCCGATCACGGACGTGCGGAGGCAGAGCAGCAGCGACAGCTGCGCCATGGCCGTGTAATTGTAGCGCAGCCAGGTCCGCCGCACCCGCACGCGCCATCGGTTGATGACGCGGCCGAGCCGCGTATCCTCGCGCGCTTCCGCGCCGAACGACTTCACCACCGCGTTGCACGTCAGGGCATCCGCAAGCGTGCCGCCGACCTTGGTGTCCCAGGCATTGGAGACTCGGGCGGCCGGCGCGATGTAGCGCGTCGAGAACACGACGGTGATGGTGACGTAGAAGAACGCGCCGACTGCGATCACCACGCCGAGCGAGGCCCAATGCATCCCAATCAGGACCATCGAGCCGATCAACACCAGCAGCGAGGGCGCCAACGCCATCAGGATGGTGTCGTTGAGCAGGTCGAGCGCCCACATGCCGCGCGTGATCTTGCGCACGGTGGAGCCCGCGAAGGAGTTTGCGTGCCAGTCGGTGGAGAAGCGCTGCACACGGATGAAGGCCTCCTGTGCGACGTCCGACATGGTCTTGAGCGTGAACGGCACGATCGCCTGCAGGCCGGCCAGCCGCAGCGCCACGGAGGCTGCGCCCAGCGCCACGATGGCGCCGAAGGCAACCAGGGCGGCATGCCGCGCATCGGGATCGGACGGGCCACGCGTCAGCGCATCGACCAGCCGGCCCGAGAAGACCGGCATGAACAGGTCGGCAATGGTCGCACCCAGCAGGCCGCCGGCCACGATCAGTCCCCGTCCCGGCTGCTTCAGCCAGTGCCGGAACACGAAGGGCAGCACCAGGCGGATCGCCGCGGGCTTTTTTGACAGAGCGGTCATGACATCATCCGGCCGCCTTTGGCGCGGGCCGGCTCCATCGATGGACGCAGGCCGGCCGCGAGGGCCGAGACGGCGTCACTTAAGGTTGGCTTTGACTTGGGAAAGAAAGCGATCGGGACGCTTGGTCGAAAACTTGGCCCAATCGAAACTGGCGGAGGAGGCCTCTAACAGGCCGCGTACATACCGAACCAGAACATCATCGAGCGCGGGCGTACGATCTGCGAATGCGACGAAATCATGCAAATCTCTCCCCGGCTCGAGTGAATGAGGTGCGCTTTATAGATGTGTCGTTCGCGACTTGCAACGGGGCTCGCGCGAGATCACGGATGAGTGTTGCAATTTGGTGCGCGCGGCCTTGGTGCGCTCCACAGCCGCCCCACCCTCCGCCGTCATGCTCCGCGAAAGGGGGCATCCAGTACGCCGCGGCGGATGTGGTGAGAGCGAGTTCACCAACGCCGGCCTCTGGATACTGGATCGCTCGGTCGAGGCCGGGCGATGACACCGCCTTTGTGGCTTGCCCGATTTGGGCAGCATCAATGCGCGTCGCCGCCGCCGGTCAGTGGGGCCGGCTTGCTCAGCAGCGTCACCAGCAGGGTGAGGCCGAGATAGAACAGCGTCAGCACGAAGAAGGCATCGCCGAAGCTCATCACCACGGCCTGGCGATGCACGAGCTGAGAGAGCTGCTTCATCGCCATCAACGTGGAATCGCCGAGCCCCTGGAACTTCTGCATGAACATGGTCAGGGTTTCGGTCGCGGTCGCATTGCCCCAGGTCACGCGCTCCTGGAGGCGGGTGATGTGCAGATCGGTGCGGTCGTTGAGCACGGTGTTGATGACGGCAAGGCCGAGCGCGCCGCCGAGATTGCGCATCAGGTTGAACAGGCCGCTCGCGTTCTTCACCTTGTCCGGCGCCAGCGTGCCGAGCGCGATGTTGTTGGTCGGCACCATCGCGAACATCATGCCGACGCCGCGCAGGATCTGCGGCACCAGCAGCTCGTAGAAATCGTAGTCGCGCGTGATCCAGGTCATCTGGTAGGAGCCGATCGCGAACACGATGAGGCCGAATGCGATCATGTAGCGCATGTCGAGCTTCACCATGAGGCGGCCGACCAGCGGCGCGACCAGGAACATGGTGATGCCGGAGACGAACATGGTCTCGCCGATCATCAGCGCGCTGTAGCCGCGCACCTCGGCGAGATAGCGCGGATAGATGTAGGTCAGGCCGTAGAGGCCGATGCCGATGCAGAATTGCAGGACGCAGCCGATCGCGAAATTGCGGTTGGAGAAGGTGCGCAAATTGACGATCGGCTCGGCCGCCGTGAAGACGCGCCAGAAGAAGGCGATCGCCGAGATGGCGCAGATCCAGGCGCAGATCGCCACCGAGGTGTCCTGCATCCATTCATATTGCGGGCCCTCCTCCAACACATATTCCAGCGTGCCGAGGAAGCCGGCCATGAACAGCAGACCCCACCAGTCGAAGCGGTCGAGCAACTCGAAATGCGGCTCGTCGAAATCGACCAGCGCCAGCACGCCGACGGTGATGCCGATTCCGGGCACGACGTTGATGAAGAACAGCCAGTTCCACGACATCAGGTCGGTGATGTAGCCGCCGACCGTGGGCCCGATGGTGGGGGCGAGCGTCGCGACCAGCCCGATGATCGGGCCGACGATGTGGAATTTGGTGCGCGGGAAGACGGTGTAGGCCGAGGCGAACACCGTCGGGATCATGCCGGCGCCGAGGAAGCCTTGCAGCGCGCGCCAGAGGATCATCTCCTCGATGGTGGTGGCGAAGCCGCAGAGCAGGCTCGAAGCAGTGAAGCCGGCCGCCGAGATCGCGAACAGCAGCCGCGTGCCGAAGGCGCGCGACAGGAAGCCCGACAGCGGGATCGCGATCACCTCGGCGATCAGATAGGCGGTCTGGACCCAGGAGACTTCGCTGGAGCTCGCCGACAGCCCGGCCTGGATCTCGCTCAGGGACGCCGAGACGATCTGGATGTCCAGGATCGACATGAACATCCCGAACACCATGATGATGAAGGCGAACAGCCGCTTCGGCGCGATGCGCTCCGAAGCGGGCGCCGCCATCATGGCGGGTGAAGCAGTCGTGGCGTCAGCCATGGTCCGACCTCGCAGCGTTTAGCGCGCGCCTACTGCGGATGGATCGCGGTGGGATCGTCGAGATCGACCTCGCTGTCGGCATCGGCCGCGCCCTTGTTGGTGTCGACGGTCGCATAGACCGACATGCCGGCACGGAGCAGGTTCTGCTTGGCCACCGACTTCGGCACGCGGATGCGGACCGGCACGCGCTGCACGATCTTGGTGAAGTTGCCGGTGGCATTGTCGGGCGGCAGCAGCGTGAACACCGAGCCCGCGCCCGCCGCGATGCTGTCGACGACACCGGAGAACTTGCGCATGCCGTAGGCGTCGACCTTGATCGTCACCGGCTGGCCGGGGCGGATGCGCTTGAGCTGCGTTTCCTTGAAATTGGCGTCGATATAGACGTCGTCGAGCGGCACGACGTTGCCGAGGCGCTGGCCGACCGCGACGAAGTCGCCGGCGCTGACCAGGCGATTGGAGAACGTGCCGTTGACCGGCGCACGCACCGCGGTGAAGCCGAGGTCGCGCTCGGCCTTGGCAAGCGTGGTCTTGAGTTCTGCGAGCTGGGCCTGGGCTTCGGCCTGTTGCGCCTTGGCGACATCGACATTGCTGACGGCGACGTCATAGGCGGCCTGCGCGGCCTTGACCGCGGCGGCGCCCTGGTCGCGTCCGGCTTCCGAGCTCTCGAAGGTGGCGCGCGAGGCAAACCCCTTGTTGCTCAGGGCCTGCTGGCGCTCATAGTCGAGATCGGCGCGCTTGAGGCCCGCTTCAGCCGAGACGAGTTGCGCCCTGGCCTGCGCCACCTGGCTGTCGAGCGCCGCGACCTGGCGGCCGATGCGATCGATGGTGGCCTGCTGGGTCGCGATCCTGGTCGCGGCGGCATCGACCGCGATCTTGTAATCACCGTCGTCGATGCGGAGCACGACGTCGCCGGCGCGCACCACCGTGTTGTCGCCGGCGAGGATTGCGGCGATGTGGCCGGAAACGCGCGCGCCCAGCATGGTGTTGTTGGCGCGGACATAGGCGTCATCGGTGGAGATGTAGAAGCGGCCGACCAGCGTGTAGTAGCCGGCATAGCTCGCGGCCGCGAGCGCCAGCACGAGGCCGACGCCCATCAGAACGAATTTGCGCTTGCCGGACTTCGGCGCGCCGGCGGCGGGCGCGTCCGGCGCGGGTGCGGCCGGCTTGTCGGTCACTGGCTTCTCCGGCGCCTCGCCGGTGCGGCGTTTGGCTTCGTCGACCAATTGAGCGCGCAATTGCTCGGCAGGGGGTGCGGAGCTCTCGATCGCAGCCTCACCACCCGCGTGCTCCTCCGTCGCTTGCTGGCGAAGGACGCGCGCAGCCTGGTCTCTCGATACGGCCATAAAGGCCTCCTCAAAAAAAGCGCGATCAAGGAAACGACAGGCGTGCGGCCTGCCCCCCTTTCGCTGTTCCAAATACCATTGACCGAACGGTTCGGTCAATATACATAATGATCCCGGCCGGGGACCCTACTGACGAGAATCCTTTATTCGGGTTTCATGGCCGCAGACCCGACTCAAAAACCTTCCGAGACCCTGAACCAATGGTTGTAGCCGGCCACGACGATCTGCACGTCCTCCAAGAGGAGGACGGCTCCAAACGTCGCCAGATCCTGGACGGTGCCCGCAAGGTGTTCATGGATCTCGGCTTCGACGGCGCCAGCATGGGCGAGATCGCGCGCGCGGCGCAGGTTTCCAAGGGCACGCTCTACGTCTACTTCGCCGACAAATCCGCGCTGTTCGAAGCCATCCTCGAGCAGGAGGCGCTCCAGCACGGCCAGGTCGTGTTCAATTTCGATCCCACGCGCGATGCCGAGACCACGCTGAAGGAGTTCGGCCGGGCCTATATCCATTTGCTCTGCCGGCCCGGCGGCGGGTCGGCGATCCGCACCGTGATGGCGATCGCCGAGCGCATGCCCGATGTCGGCCGCCGCTATTATGCGCGGGTGCTGGACAAGACCATCAACCGCCTCTCCGACTATCTCAAAGCCCATGTCGCCTCGGGCCATCTCGCGATCGACGATTGCGATCTTGCCGCCTCGCAGTTCATGGAGCTGTGCAAGGCCTCGCTCTTCCTGCCCTTCGTCTTCCAGGCCGCGCCCGCGCCGTCGGAAGAGCGCATGACCGAGGTGGTCGACAGCGCGACGCGGATGTTTCTGGCGGCGTATAAGGCGAAATAGCAGCGCGTTGCGCAGGCGGGTCGGGCAACCCTATATTGCGGCCATGTCCCGTGATCTTCGCCCGCCCGTCGATATCCTCCATTACGAGATCGTCCAGGAACAGGCCTCGGCGCTTGGACGGATGGGGCGCACACTCGAACAGGCGCTAACGCGGTTGCGCGAGTTCGATGCCGCGCACCCGTCCTCGGAGGCGCCGGCCTCGCTGCAACCGGCCAGGCGCAAGCTGGTGGCGGAAGCCGGCCAGGCGCTCTGGATGTTCGTGGTGCAGCGTGAGGCGACCGGCTTGCGCGACAGCCGCCATATCATGCGCACCTACAATGTCCCCGGCGAGGTGCAGCTCTGCATGGGGTTGGTCCCCGCACCGGCGAAGCGGAAGTAGATCCGTAGCCTCCCTGAGCGCAGCTACAAGAGCAACTGCTCCGTCTAATCGTCGGCGTAGTCGTCTTCCTCGCGCTTGTGCCCCGTGCTCTTGCGCGCACCGAGCGAGCCGGTCACGGAAGGCTCGCGCGCATTCGCGTACGGCCTGCGCGACTGCGCGCGCGAGGCGACCTCCTCGCCGGAGACGGCGGCGGGCTGGCAGATCAGGCGGCGGCTGGCACGGCGCATCAGATCGACGTGGATGTGATCGTAGTGATAGACGTTCGACCCCGGCGCGAGCACCGTGGTGAAATGCGCGCAGGCGCCGGACTGCACGTCGCGCAAAAATCCCTGCTCCTCTGGCATGCCGCGCCAGCCGTCCTTCACGGTGACGCGGCGGCCGTCGGCGAGCACGAAGGCGGCAATGTCGAGCGCGTTGCCGAAGGCGTGTTCGGAGATGTGAGAATGCGGATTGCCGTTCATGCCGCGACAGGAATAGGCGGAGATCTGCTTGATCTCGGCGACGCGGACGCCGAACCAGCGCATCGCCGATGGCTGCACCGTGTCGGCGAGCCAGCGGTCGAGCTCGGACACGATCGGACAGGCGAGCGTCGCGGTCGGCTTGATCGCAACCGGACCGACGGCCGTGACGGGATTGCCCTGCGCCGGGCCAAGGCGCGGCGGCGGCTGCTGGGCAGGCGCCTGCGAGTAAGGTGCAGGCCGCGCCGGATAGCTCGGCGAATTCATGTAGCGCGCCGCGCCCGCGGCATCGGTGCCATCGGGCGGCAGGTCGATCTCGTCCTCCTGCGCCGCCACGCCGGGCGCGTTCAGTGACACCGGCCCGCTTGAGCTGCCATAGCCGGAGGGTTGGCGCACCGCGCTTTCGGGATAGTTCGATCGTTGCGGATAGGACGATGCCGGATAATTCTGGCTCTGAGGGTAATTCGACCGCGGCTGCGTCACCGGCCAGCGTGGCTGGCCGCCGATGCTGCCCGGCGGGCGCAGCTCCTCGTCGGCAAAGCCGTAACTGCTCGAGGCTTCGCCGATGGCGGCGACCTTGAGCGGAAACTCGGCGCCGCACATGCCGGGCCCGGAGATCGGATCGATGCGGACGAGATCCGGCCCCTCTTTCACCGCGCCCGATTTCAGGCATGCGGCTTCGGCCTCGGCCCGCCACGGTTCGCGTTCGGCCTGGAAGAAGCCGCGTCCGCAACCCGCTAGCGAAACAAGGACGATGGAGCCGACGAGATACAAACGAACTCCGCGCGTCATGCACGCACGTTCGGTGAATTTACTTAAAGACTCTTCAACACGTTGATTTCAGAGTTCTTTAACCATACGGCCCGCGCGCGCCGGGCGCCGGCTGAACTGAGCGACAACAAGGCTGACTTTTTCGCGAGGAGACTTTCTGTTAACCATAATGCCAGCGCGCAAAGCGGCGCGCATGGACGGAGCGACCTCATGACGTTCGCCGGGAGACTGAGCCTAGTCACCGCGTACCTCGCCATGGCGTTCGTTGGCGCCATCGTGCTCGGCATGATCTAGCGACTTCACTCACCACATCACGACCCCTCTTGAGCGCGCGCCTCGTCCTTCGAGACGACCGCTTCGCGGTCTCCTCAGGATGAGGCTCAGCAGCGTCACGCCTGTTGAAACGCCGCCGCACACTCCGCCCTCATCCTGAGGGCCCGCCATAGGCGGGCATCTCGAATGATGGCCGCAGGCAACGCTCTCTTAGGCGACGCCCTTCCAAAGAAGGCTACGACCGCGCACTCCATTGCCGCGACGTCGTGAGCATTTGCTCTCGCGGCGCCTCGATCCGCGTCCAGTCGTTGCCGGAGCACCAGAAACGGCCGAGCGCACAGGCTTCGACGTGGAGCCGGCCGGAGCTCTTCAGCGTCATGGTGGCGTAATAGGTGTTGCCGCTGGAGCGGCTGTAGATGTTGCCGGTCCAGACGTCGTGCGACTTCGGCTTCATGTTGACGAGCACGCTCTCGCCGCGGCTCGACGCCTCCGTCAGCGCGTAACCGCACAGTGCGGGGCCACAGCGTTCGATGCGGACCGTGCCCTTGGCGCCGGGGCTCTCCCATTCGCCAAGTGGCATATAGGCCGGCTCCTCGTCGCTGCGCTGTGCGACCGTTGCGGTCTGCTTGATCTCGGAACTCGGGAAGGGCGGCGGCTCCATGCGCGGCGGATCGAGCGTAACGATCTTCGGCGGATCCATTCGCGGCAGGTCGACCCGCGGCGGATTGAGGCTCGGCGCGACGAGAGTCGGCGTCTCGACCCCAGTTGGCGGCGGGACAATGGGCTGCGACGTCGTCGCGGCGACAACAGGGCCGCTCGGCGCCGGTGGCGGCACGACAACGGTTGCTTGCGCCGGTCGGACCGGAGCTGCGGGATAGGCCGGCTGCAGCGGTGCGACCGCAGGCGGCGCGGCTGATGTCGTGTTGACATCCTCTGTCGGTCGAAGGCTGCGGCTGGACACCGAAACACACGAAGCCGACCGGCAATTGCGCGGCGACTCGACGTGGAACCGGTGACCGCCGATCGAGAGGGAATAGGACCCGGCCACGGCCGCGGGCGTGATCGCCATCAGTGCGATCAAGGCGCCAAGCGAAGTCGCAAGCCGTTTCATCCACACCTCCCTGAGTGTCGCCACGAGCTTGCGCAGAGGCGATGCCGCTGAATGTGCGCTGCCTCACCCAGACGGCGCGCATTGTTGTGACCCCCATCACAGAACACCCGGCCGGTCCGGCGTAGGGTCGAACCACGCTTCATCCACCAGCGACTTCAGTCCATCGGGACCACGTCATTTTTCGGAGGTTGTCATGAACAAGCTCACCATCGCCGCCACCGCGCTCTTCCTGGCGTCCACCGCAGCCGCCCATGCCGGCGGCAACACGATCTCGTTCCAGATCGAGGGCCAGCACATCCGCATCGAGACGCCGCGCAACTGCGCCTCGCTCAACTGCGTGACCATCGTGGCACCGGGCCTGTCGGACAAGCCGATCAAGCTGAACAACATCAACCTGAAAGGCCTGGGCGGCTCCAAGGACGATGACGATACCACGCCAAGCACCACGACTGCGCAGCCTGCGCCGGCTCCGGTGCAGCAGCCGCCGGTGCAGCAGGCGCCAGCGCAGGCGACCGCGCCGGCCGCGCCCGCCGTCACGGCTCCCGCCGCTCCGACCGCGACAGTTGCTGCCGCGCCGTCGGCCGGCTTTGACGCCAATACGCAGCCGGCGCCCGTCGCGGCTCCTGCTCCCGCACCCGCGCCGGTCGCAGTTGCTCCGGCCCCTGTGGCCGCCGCGCCTGTGGTGGTTGCCAGCACGCCGATCGGCGTTTGGGCGACCGAAGAGAACAAGGGCAATGTCCGCGTCGAGCAGTGCGGCACCAATCTCTGCGGCTATGCCGTGAAGACCAATGCGCGCATCCTGATCAACATGAAGCCAGAGGGCTCGAAGTGGAGCGGCCGCATCCACGATCCCGACTCCGGCCGCAATTACGACTCGACCATCGCGATGAAGGGCCCGAATGCGATGCGCGTGCAGGGCTGCGCCTTCGGCGGCATGTTCTGCGGAGGCCAGACCTGGAAGCGCGTGAGCTGACATTATCTCCGTCATCCCGGGCGATGCGAAGCATCGACCCGGGATCTCTCGCGACAGCCTCACTCTATCCCCTCACCCTGAGGAGCCTGCATCGCAGGCGTCTCGAAGGGCGAGGCCCGGATCGACAGCGGAGCCGGCATGGTTCGAGACGCGCGCAAAGGGGCGCGCTCCTCACCATGAGGGGAGAGAGCGCCGGTTGAATGTTCGGCCCTCCTCCTGCGACACATGTTCATCCGCCATTCAGGTCTCCCCGGCTGATATCAACCGATCTCGCCTCGCGCTCTCACCGGGACTTCCTCGTGACATCAATGCTGGCCTGGCGCCGCTTCGTGTTCGCGCTCGTGCTGCCGGCATTGCCGCTGGCAGGCGCGAGCGTTGCGATCGCATCCGATGCGATCGAAGTCGCGCAGGCCGAGCCACAAGCGCAGCCGGCACCCGCCCCCTCCCCGACGCCGTCGGCTTCACCGACACCGGCCGCGGACGCACAACCCGGCGCCGTCGAGCCGATCGGCAACGTTGCGACCGTCACGGGCATCGCGACCGTGATCCGTGACAAGAATTCCTATCCGCTGCGCGTGCGCGACGACATCTATCTCAACGACGTGGTGCAGACCTCGTCGAACTCCACGGTCGGCATCACTTTCGACGACGCCACCACGTTCAATCTTTCAGCCAGCTCGAAGATCACCATCGACAATTACGTCTATGAGGACGGCGGCAAGCAGAACTCAGGGATATTCGACGTCGGAAAGGCACAGTGGCCTTCGTTGCAGCTGCGGTGGCGAAGACCGGTAACATGAAGATCACGACGCCGACCGCGACGCTCGGCATCCGCGGCACCACCGGCGTCGTCGACGTGCCCGAAGGCGCGGCAGCGAGCAGCGCGCGCAACGTCAACATCAAGCTCTATCCCGACGCCGACGGCCGCGTCGGCCACATCGACGTCGACGACCGCAGCAGCGGCACGCGGCTCGGCGCACTGACGCAAGGCGCGAGCGGCTTTGCGATCCGGCCCGGCGCAGCCACTGCCGGAATCATGCGCTTCGCCGCGGTGCCGATCACGATTCCCGCGCAGCAGATCGCGCGCGACCGCGGCTTCGTCGGCCAGGTGCATCTGGCGCAAACCACCGGCCGCCAGATCGTCACCGAGCAGCGTGACTTCCGCCGCGCCAATCCGACCGCGCTCAGCCGCATTCCGCGCCCGGCCCAGCCGCCGCAGCAACAACAATTGCGGCCGGCGACCGCACCTGGCCAACAGCCGCAGCGGCCGAACGGCCAGCCCGGTCAGAACAACCGTCCGGGTCAGCAGCAGCCGGGCACCCCGGGCCGGCAAGGAACACAGCAAGGCGCCCAGCCGCCGCAGCGGCAAGGCCAGGGACAACAAGGACAAGGCGGCGCCGTGCAGCCGGGTGGCCAGCGCGCGGGTCAGGGTCAGCAGCGAGGCCAGCAGCAAGGCGCCGGACGTCCAACTGCACCGCGCGCTGGACAAGGGATTCAGCCCAACGCCACGCCGCAAACCCAGCCGCAGCGCGGTGGACAGATTCAGCCCGGAGGGGTCGTGCCCCCGCGGCCGAGCGTGCCTCATCCGCAGCCGCAACTGCCGCACACCGGCATGCAGCCGGGCCAGCCGCCCGCGGCTCAACAGCCGGGCATGCAGCGCCCCGGCGGATTCCAGCAGCGCCTCCCCGCAGCGCCGCGCAAACCGGCGCCAGCTCCGAAAGAGAAGAAGGAGCGGCGATAGAATGTGCGGCGCTGTCGGTGCTCTCCCTCGCCCCGTTCTTACGGGGAGAGGGTTGGGGTGAGGGGCTGCTTCCGCGAAAATAGTGACAGAGAGATTCGCTGAGAGTCCCCCTCACCCGGATTGCATCTGCGATGCAATCCGACCTCTCCCCGCAAGCGGGGCGAGGTGACTGCAACTCACGCCTCGCCGCGCAGCCAGGCCCGCACCTTTTGCAGCAGGCCGTGCTGCAGTTCGTCGACGGAGGCGGCTTCGGCTGCTGTCAGCGTCTGCATGGCGGCGTCGATGTCGTCGGTGGCGGGCGGCCGTGTCACGTCGGCATTGGTGGTTGCCAGCCCCGCTGCTGAGAGCGCGATCGGGCCGATCTGGGTCAGGAAGGCGCGCTCATATTCGCGCGACAGGCGCGCAAGCGCGTCGTCGAGCGGCAGCCAGTCGACCGCCTTGATGTCGTTCATCAGCTTGCGGACCGGACCACCCTCGGCTTCCATGCGCCAGAAATGCACGACCTTGGAACGCCCTCCGGACTGGTAGACGAGCGTGCCGAGGAATTCGTGGATGGCGACGTCGTGTCCGGTTTCCTCGAGCACCTCACGGTGCGCGGCTTGTTTCGGCGTCTCGCCGTCGTCGAGCTTGCCCTTGGGCAGGACCCATTCGTTGCGCTTGCGCTGGCGCACGACCGCGATCAGCGGCACGGCTCCTCGCCGCAACACAATACCGCCCGCCGCCATGACCGGCGCCCGCGCCATCACTCACATCCGTGTCGATCTATGCATCCCCGCAGGACGATATAGGCGGCGGACGCGGCGGATTGAAGGCTATCCTCTCCTCAACAGCGCTTGACCGGCGCGAATGCGCGTGCCCTCGGCGATGCCGTCGCAGAAGGTAAAATCGCCGGGCGCAAGGATGATGATGGTCGAGCCGTGCTCGAACCAGCCGAGCTCCTCGCCCTTGGCCACGTTGACGTCGCAGGGGAAATTGACCGGGCCGCGGGTCTGCGCGTTCAGCACCATGTCGAGGAAGTGCAGGCGGATGCTCGCGACCAGGATCGCGGCGACCGGCACCAGCGTCACGGCCTCGCCGGTCGAAAGGTGCGTGCGGATCACTGCGCGCTCGTTCTTGCAGAAGAGACGCTCGACCCGCTTCAGCGCGATCGGGTTGACGTTCCAGACATCGCCATGGATCAGCGTGACCCGCTCGATATGCGCGTCATAGGGCGCGTGGAAGCGGTGATACATGCTCGACGTCAGCCGCAGCGTGACGAAGCTTCCGTTGCGATGCTGATCAACCAGCGCGGAATCGCCGACCAGGTCGAGCAGCGAATAGGGCGCGCCCTTGACCTGGAACAGCTCGGTGTCGGCGATCCGGCCATGGGCGCCGACGATGCCGTCAGACGGGCTGGCGACGACCGCCTGGTCCGGATCGAACGGCCGCAGACCCGGCTTGAGCTCCCGGGTGAAGCAATCGTGCAGGCTCTTGAAACGATCTTTTCGCGCCTCGGACAGATCGAGGTCGGAAAACAGCTTCCACAGCGCGATCGAGAAATCCCGCACCAGCGGATTCTCGATCTTGGAGAACCAGCCCATGAAGCGGGTCAGGGCTGCGCGAGGGATGCGGTTGGTCAACAGGAAATTGAGGTCTTCCTGCTGGGTGAAAGAGGCGATGAGGGCTTTGACTGTCATGAATCTGTCAGCTCACAGGGTTAGCGCTTGTTGTCATGGAAACGACACTCCCGATTCTCTCGATGTCCGTGGCCGCCGCAGCGTCCGCTGCCGCCGTCTTCCCGAAGCTCAAGGCGCGGGTCGAATTGTCCCGCGCCAAGCACCGCTCGCTCGCTGGGCACTCCAAGATGTCGCGCCGGGTGGCGAAGCTGCTCCCGTTCTACGAGTTCGGGGAGGACAACTACTTCTCCTGCGACGGTGCGCCCGCGAACATCGCCGCGCAGCGCAAGGACGCTTTCTTCCGCCTCGCCAAACTCTATGCCGAGCGCTATCCCAAGGGACGCGCGATGACGAAGGAAGCGGCGGAAAAGATCTCCGACCTGCACTTCACCGAGACCTACCGCGTGCCGTTCCAGTTCTCGCGTCTCGTCCGCGAGTACCTGGGCACCTCGACCTTCGCAGACTCCTCCAGTGGCGTCACCGTTACCGATGTCGACGGCAACACTTCGTACGATCTCACCGGGTCCTACGGCGTCAACATCTTCGGCAACGACTTCTACAAGGAGTGCATCGAGGGCTCCGAGAAGCGGGCGCATGCGCTGGGTCCCGTGCTCGGCCCCTATCATCCCGTCATCCTCGAGAACGTGCAGCGTCTGTGCCAGCTCTCCGGCCTCGACGAAGTCTCGTTCCACATGTCCGGCACCGAAGCGGTGATGCAGGCGGTGCGGCTGGCGCGCTATCACACCAAGCGCACGCATCTGGTTCGTTTCGCCGGCGCCTATCACGGCTGGTGGGGCGACGTGCAGCCCGGCGTCGGCAACCCAATTCCCGCGCACGAGACCTACACCCTCGCCGAGATGTCCGATAAGACGCTGCAGGTCCTGCGCACGCGCAAGGACATCGCGTGCGTGCTGGTCAATCCGCTGCAGGGCCTGCATCCGAACGCCAACGCGCCCGGCGATTCCTCCCTGGTGGATTCCTCTCGCGGCGGCAATTTCGATCGCGCGGCCTACACCGAATGGCTCACGAGGCTGCGTGAAGTCTGCACCGAGCGCGGCATCGTACTGATCTTCGACGAGGTCTTCGTCGGCTTCCGCCTCGCCGCCGGCGGCGCCCAGGAATATTTCGGCGTGCGCGCCGACATGGTGACCTACGGCAAGAGCCTCGCCGGCGGCCTGCCGGTCGGCGTGGTCTGCGGCAAGCGCGAGCTGATGCGCCGCTTCCGCGACGACCGTCCCGCCGACATCTGCTTCGCCCGCGGCACCTTCAACTCGCACCCCTACGTCATGACGGCCATGGACGAGTTCCTGAGCCGGCTCGCCAGCCCGAACTTCCGCGCCATCTATGACGGGCTGGACGCGACCTGGAATAGCCGCGCCGAGAGGCTCAACCAGATGATGACCGACGCTGGCCTGCCGGTGCGGTTCGCCAACTTCTCGTCGATCTGGACGGTGAAATACGCCACGCCGTCCCGCTACAACTGGATGCTGCAATATTACCTGCGCGCCGAAGGCCTGTCCTTGAGCTGGGTCGGCACCGGCCGGCTGATCTTCAGCCTGAACTACACCGACGCCGACTTCAGCGAAGTCGCAGAGCGCTTCGTCCGCGCCGCCGGAAAAATGAAGGCGGACGGCTTCTGGTGGCACGACGGCGTGCTCACCAACAAGAACATCAAGCGGCAGATCCTGAAAGAGATGCTGGCCAAGCGCTTCGGGTGCTGAGGCCGGCTCTCTCCACATAACGACTGTCATTCCGGGGCGGTCCGAAGGATCGAACTCTGGTGCGCAATTGCGCACCTGAGAATCTCGAGATTCCGGGTCTGGTCCTTCGGACCATCCCGGAATGACGGCACTTGTGGCCGCGCTCGCTCCCATTTCCCCGCAAGCGAGGAGAGGCGAAGAATCCCCCAACACGTGGATGCCCGGGACAAGCCCGGGCATGACGCAACCATTAGACATCGGAGTGTGTCGTGTACGCAGCGCGCTCAGGCGTGCTGCTCTTCGAGCGTGGGCTCGCCGATGAGGCCCAGCGTGTGCTCGGGGTTGAGGTGCAGGCCGGGGTCCATCAGCTCGCCGCGCATCAGGGCGAGCGGCGCGCTGCGATAGAGCATCAGATCGTGGAAGGGATCGGTCAGGATCTTGGTCATCCAGACGAGGCCGGTTTCGACGTCGCGGATGAAGAACAGGTGCACGGTGCGAAACAACAGACCGCCGCCGCCGACCACGAGCCAGATCTTGGCGACCTGCCGCATGAAGTCCGTCGCACTCGCCCAGGGGGTGAACAGGCCGAACAGCGAGGGATCGGCGAACAGCACCAGCGGCGAAGCCGCCCAGATCGCCATCAGCACCACCTTGCGCTGAAGGTTGTAGCCGACCTTGATCTCTTCCTTGTGCTCGTGGGTGGCCTGGTTGATGTGGTCGTAGCCGTGCGGCTCGAAGAAGAAGTGACCGGCCTGGCGCGAGGTCATCGAGACCAGCCAGCCGACCAGCGCGGAGATGACAGGGTCGATGAACAGCCAGACATAGGCGAAGAGAAAGCTCAGCGCGCTGACGAAGTGCAGGCTCTGGTTGATGCGGCTGTGGTGATAGTAGCGATGGTCGTCCCAGCGCTGGATCCGCAGCTGCTCGAGATAATTCTTGATCATGCTCTCCCCCAAAATGCTTTCGGGTACGGGATTACAGGGATTCGATGTAGGCCGTATGACATCATCATTTTGTCATGTGACCATGTGCAGCGGCGCGATGACGCACGCGACGCTTGACCTTCAGCTCACGCCGCTTTCGCGACGTCGACCTTGCGGAAGCGCACCAGCGAGAAATGGCCGAGCGGCGGAATCAGGCGGCGCTCGGCGAGCTCGATGCCGTGGGCGCCGGCCAGCCATTTGGCATAGCGCGACCAGGCGAACTCGGCGGTGCGGAAGCCGAGCGGACGCACCACCGGCTGCAGCTTCTGCTCGATGAACCGGCGCATGCCGGCGTCGGCGCTGACGCGGGTGAGGATGATCAGCTCGCCGCCGGGACGCAGCACGCGGGCGAATTCGTCGAGCGCCTTCTCCGGGTTCGGCACGGCGGTGACGACATATTGCGCCATCACGACGTCGAAGGAATTGTCGGGGAATTCGAGCTTCTCGGCATCCATCACCGCGAGGCCCTCGACGTTCTTCAGCTTGCCCTCGGCGACGCGCTGGCGCGCCTTGTCCAGCATCGCTTCCGAGATATCGGTGCCGAAGATGCGCAGGTTCGGCGCATAGAGCGGCAGTGAGATGCCGGTGCCGACGCCAACCTCGAGCACGCGGCCGCCGATCTTGTTGGTCGCCACGATCGCAGCCTGCCGGCCCTTGGCGAACACGCCGCCGAACACGAGATCGTAGACGGGCGCCCAGCGGTCATAGGCCTGCTCGACCGTGCCACGGGTGAGATCGAGCTGCTCGGTGCCGTCAAGGTGCATGATCTTAGCCATCGATGAGGTTCTCGCTGTGGGTCAGACGTTTGGGATCAACCGCGCACTGGCCGCCGCGCCATCCGAGGCGAGGCGCGCAAGGCGCGGCTGGGCTGAAGTGAGGTGAGATTGCCGACGAACTGGCGCGCGCTGTTTTCCCAGGAACGCTCCAGCGCGAAGTTGCGGCAGGTCTCGCGCGACATGGTGAGCGCGCGCAGGCACGCGGTACGCAAATCGTGGTCGATCGCACCGATCGGATGATCGGCGATCACGTCCTTGGGACCCGTCACGGGAAACGCCGCAACCGGCGTGCCGCAGGCCAGCGCCTCCAGCTGCACCACGCCAAACGTATCGGTCAGGCTCGGAAACACGAACACGTCGGCGGCGGCGAGATGCGCGGTGAGATCCGCGCCCTTCTTCTCGCCGAGGAACACCCCGTCCGGATATTTTTTCTCGAGCGCCGCCTTCTGCGGGCCGTCGCCGACGACGACTTTGGTGCCGGGCAGATCGAGCGAGAGAAACGCTTCGAGATTCTTTTCCACCGCGACCCGGCCCATGGTCATGAAGATCGGCCCCGGCAGATCGAACCGTGCCGGAGAGTCGGGATGAAACAGCTCAGTGTTGACGCCGCGGGTCCAGAAGCCGAGCCGCTTGAAGCCGCGCTCGGAGAGCTCCTGCCGCAGCGAGGGCGTCGCCACCATCGTCATCGCGGCGGCATCATGGAAGTGGCGCAGCACGGCATAACCGACGGCGGCGGGGATGCCGGTCCGCACCGAGACGTATTCGGGAAAGCGCGTCGTGTAGGACGTGGTGAAGGCAAGCCGTTTGCGGCGGCAATAGGCTCGCGCGGCCCAGCCGATCGGGCCTTCGGTCGCGATGTGGAGCGCGTCCGGCGCAGCCTTCTCGATCCGTCGCGCGATCTCCTTTCCGCTCGGCAGCGCGATGCGCAGGCCCGGATAGGTCGGCAGTGGCCAGGACGGAAAGCCGTCCGGCGTCAGGAAGTCGATCTCGACATCGAGGGCCTTGGCGGCATTCGCCAGCGAGGTCAGGGTGCGGACCACACCGTTAACCTGGGGATGCCAGGCGTCAGTCGCGATTAATACCCGCATGGGGAAATCCCGAGAGTTTGATGATTCTCGGTTTCCGACCATCAACGAAGGATATTTCAGGCGTGTGACGTCACAGAAGTGTCGGCCCACCGTTTTGTTCGTTAACGGGCGCCTGCGGCCACGAAACTGTCATGAAACAATCCTTGCCGCCGTGAAACCGTTTTCGGTTTTCCGCGCAAATGTCCCGAAACGTTTTGCCGTTAGTGATCTCAGCAAGAGAGCACCGCAACGGTGCCGCGGTGGCCGAGGCCACCGAGCAAACAGGGGCGATCACATGTTCAATCTGGATACGTTCAAGACGTTTTCGCGCGCCGTTGCATTCGGCGCAGTCGCGGTCTCCGCAATCGCATTCGCAGGTGCAGCCAAGGCCGCGCCGGTGCAGCTCTTCCCCTTCTTCCAGCCGCTGCCGCCGTTCGCCGCGCCGCAGCCGATCCAGCCCTACCAGGCGCCGACCTATCAGACCGAGCCGTCCGAGGATCAGGACGCCGTCGAGATGCCGGCGCGCTTCCGCCGCCAGACCGTCTCCTACGCGACGCGTGAGGCGCCGGGCACCATCATCATCGATACGCCCAACACCTATCTCTATTACGTGCTCGGCAACGGCCAGGCACTGCGCTACGGCATCGGCGTCGGCCGCGACGGCTTCACCTGGTCGGGCACGCAGTCCGTCACCAGAAAGGCCGAGTGGCCGGCCTGGACTCCGCCCCCGGAAATGATCGCCCGCCAGCCCTATCTGCCGCGCCACATGGCCGGCGGCCCCGGCAACCCGCTTGGCGCCCGCGCCATGTATCTCGGCGGCACCATCTATCGCATCCACGGCACCAACGCCCCCGACACCATCGGCAAGCGCGTCTCCTCCGGCTGCATTCGCCTGACCAACGATGACGTTTCCGACCTCTATTCCCGCGTCAACGTCGGCACCAAGGTGATTGTGCTGCCGATGACGGAACGGAGAGCGGAGCTCGGAACCGTGACACGCTGAACCGACAGGACATTGTGACGCAAACGGCCCCGGAACATCCCCGGGGCCGCTTTCGTTTGCCCTCGACATTCCGGCGCGCGCTTGCTGCGGCGCGGATCCTCCATGGAGGCGCAAATGCAATTCTCGCCGAACTCATGGCTGCGCCCAGTCGCCGGTGCCGGAGCAATGACGCTGCTGCTGTCCGCGCCCTCCTCGCTCGCGCAGCAGCCGGCGAGCGACGAGGCAGCCCACCAAGCCTTCAACAATTCCTGCCGCACCTGCCATTCCGTGAAGGAAGGCGACAACCGCCTGGGCCCCAATCTCAACAAGATTCTGGGACGCAAGGCCGGCGCGCTACCGGACTATAATTATTCCTCGTCGATGAAGGATGCCGGTTTCGTCTGGGACCAGGACAAGCTCACCCGCTTCATGGTTAAGCCGGACGAGGTCGTGTCCGGCAACAAGATGCAGCCCTATGGCGGCATCTCGGCCGAGGAGGCGGCGAAGGTGGTGGCTTATTTGCAGGCGGCGTCTCAGTGACGCCAGGCGATGCCGTTTCGTGTGGCACCGGTGGTTGTGGCACGGAGTGCGTGGCAGCATTTTCGCTGGGGGACCGCTCGCAGTTAGCCTCATCCTGAGGAGACCGCGAAGCGGTCGTCTCGAAGGACGAGGCGTTCAAACCGGCGGAATCTCCTAGCTCCCACCCCGCCGCTCCGCAATCAACCTCAGCCACGCCGCCGAATGAAACGCGCTCATCAGCAGATACATCGGCACCATGCCGCCGAGCACAGATCCCTGCCCGGCGCCGCACAGCATGTCCGGCCCACCCCCGATCATGGCCGTTAGCACGGCCATGATCGCGAAGGTTGGCGTCGCCGCCAAGGCCAGCCACTTGGTGAGATGGCGCGCAGCCACCACGCCATCGCGGCCGGCGCCGGCCGTTGCGTTAAGCGGACTAGTCACGTCCTTCCGCGGCCTCGTCGCGAAAGGCCTTCTCGCCGGCGTCCGAGATCTCGACCCATTTCTTGTCGGGCGCCGCACCGTCCGTGTAGCTGTCGTGCCAGTTCCACCATTTGTAGGTTGGCGTCTGCGGATAGCCTTTTGGCGAGTCTTCCCAGACCTCCTGGCGGCCGAGCGGCGTGATGTCGAGATAGTTCCAGGTGCCGCCCATCTGCTCGTCGCCGCGGCTCTTGACGAAATAGGTGCGGAAGATGCGGTTGCCGTCGCGATAGAACACGTTGGTGCCGTGCCATTCGTCGACGCCGAAATCGACGTCAAAGCTGTCAGTGACGGTGACCCACGGCATGGTCCAGCCCATATGCTTCTTCAGCCTGACGATGTCGGCTTGCGGCGCCCGCGAGGCGAACACCAGCGTGGTATCGCGGGCGTTGAGATGCGCGACATGGGCGACCTGGTCGGCCACCATGGAGCAGCCGCGGCAGGCGTGATCGGGCCAGCCGAACACGCCGGGCTCGAAGAAGGCGCGGTAGACGATCAGCTGCCGTCGGCCCTGGAACAGGCCGAGCAGGCTGACCTTGCCGCCGGGCCCCTCGAACGCATAGGTTTTGCTCACTTCCATCCACGGCATGCGCCGGCGCTCGGCGGCCAGGGCGTCGCGGGCACGGGTATGCGCCTTTTCCTTCACGAGCAGTTGCTGACGGGCGGCCTCCCAGTCCTGCGGCGACACTACCGGCGGTGTTTGCATGCCTGCCTGTCCGTTATTCCGTTCGTTTTGGGCTAATGTCATCATGACTCTCCGAATTCCTTGCTTGACGTCTTGCCTGGGCGATCACTCCGCGTCTCGCGGAACCGCTCGCCCTTCACCGCACCTTGTCGGCCGTCAACGAATTCTGGCACCTCGCGGTTGCGCGGTGGGAGTAACAAGTGTGGCGGGATTGACATGGAGTCGCTGATCACGGCCGCAGCGCGCGCGCTCGAGGCCGGCGATCCGCTCGGCGCGCTGAACCGCGTCGCGCTGCGCAACGATGCGCCGTCGCTGGCGCTGCGCGGCATCGCGATGGCGCAGCTCGGCGATCTTGCGAAGGCGAAGACGCTGCTGCGAAGCGCGGCGCGCGCGTTCGGTCCGCGCGAGGCGGTGGCGCGCGCCAGATGCGTGGTGGCCGAAGCCGAGATCGCGCTGGTTTCGCGCGATCTGAGCTGGCCGACGAAGACGCTCGCGGCGGCGCGGACGACGCTCGAAAAGCACGGCGATGTCGCCAATGCCACGCATGCAGGCCACATCGAGGCACGTCGTCTTCTTCTCGTCGGACGGCTCGAGGAAGCCGAGCGTATCCTCGCCGAACTCGGCACCTCCCCGCTCCCGCCTGCCCCGCAGGTCGTCCGCGAGCTCGTGGTCGCCGGCATCGCAATACGGCGGCTCAGAACCAAAGACGCGCGCGCGGCGCTTGCCCGGGCGACCCGCGCAGCGAGCCTGGCGAGCATCCCTGGGCTCACAGCCGAGGTCGAGAGCACGAACCGCGTGCTCGATACGCCCGCGGCACGCCTGATCACGCATGGCGACGAACGTCCGTTGCTGCTGGAGCAGGTCGAGGAGCTCGCGACCTCGGACGCGCTGGTCGTGGACATGTTCCATCATTCGGTGCGCAGGCGAGCCACGATCGTATCGCTCGGGACTCGCCCGGTGCTGTTCGCGCTCGCCCGCGTCCTGGCGCAGGCGTGGCCTGTGGACGTCTCGCGAGAAAAGCTCATCACCGGGGCGTTCGGCGCCAGGCACGTCGATGAATCGCATCGCGCGCGCTTGCGCGTGGAGATCGGCCGCCTCCGCGCCAAGCTCAAGCCTGTGGCCGATGTGACTGCGACGAAACAGGGTTTTGCGCTGGCGCCGCGCAAGACGCGGCAGGTCATGGTGCTGGCGCGGCCCGTCGAGGAGAAGCACGCCACTGTCCTCGCCTTCCTCTCCGACGGCGAACCGTGGTCGAGCTCAGCGCTCGCATTGGCACTGGGAACCAGTGCGCGCACGGTGCAGCGCGCGCTCGACGAGCTGGCGCGATCGAACAAGGTGCAGTCGTTCGGACATGGGCGGGCGCGGCGCTGGATGACCCCGCCTGTCCCGGGTTTCCCGACAGGCTTGTTACTCCCCACGCCGCTGCTGAAGACGTAAGGTAGGAGCACATCACAGGGAGCGAGTACATGAAGCGTTCAGCCGCCGAGATCGTCAGGGAGTACGGGCCGTTTGAGGGCGTCGAGGCCGTGCATGGCGTCACCTATGACGGCAGCCATGTCTGGTTCGCTTCCGGCGACAAGCTGAATGCGGTCGATCCTGATAGCGGCAAGGTCGCGCGCTCCCTCGATGTCGCAGCCCATGCGGGAACGGCGTTCGACGGAAGGCACCTGTTCCAGATCGCCGAGGATCGCATCCAGAAAATCGATGCGGCCTCAGGCAAGGTGCTCGCCAGCATTCCGGCGCCGGGTGGCGGTGGCGATTCCGGCCTGGCCTGGGCCGAGGGCTCCCTGTGGGTCGGGCAATATCGCGAGCGCAAGATCCATCAGGTCGATCCGGACACCGGGAAGGTGCTTCGCACTATCGAAAGCAAACGCTTCGTGACCGGGGTGACCTGGGTCGACGGCGAGCTCTGGCACGGCACCTGGGAAGGCGAGGATAGCGATATCAGGCGTATCGACCCTGCCACGGGCAAGGTGCTCGAGCAACTCGACCTGCCTGCCGGGACGATGGTGTCAGGGCTGGAGTCCGACGGCGGCGACCGCTTCTTCTGCGGCGGTGGCCCTAACGGCAATGTGAGAGCGGTCCGCCGTCCCCGGCGCGGCTAGCCCCCGACGATGGTCTGAATGCACGGCAGCGATGCGGTCGCTGCCGTTAGCCCATTCGCCCCAATTCCACCCCATCGGTGCGCTCTAGCGCCCTCCTCGCCTGCCCTGTAGAATCCCTGCCGGGGCGGCTTGGGGGATCAATGCGACTGACGTTGAATCTGAAGACCATCACGATCGCCGTCGTAGTGCTCGCGGCGTCGTTCTTCATCAGCCTGAAGGCCATGGACTGGCTGTCGCCGCGCGCGACGAATTCCGCGCCACCGGTGGCGCAACTGCCGCCGTTGCCGCCGGTCGCGAAGACCTCGATCGTCGTGGCGCCGGTCGCCATCGCGCTGTCGGCGATCCGCGACCAGGCCGAGAAGGCCGCCCCGCGCAATTTCGCCGGTAAGACCGACAACCCGATCTCGCAGATCCTGGAGAACGCCGACATCGGCTGGACCGCCGTACGCGGGCCGATGGCGACCGCCGGCGACAAGGACGTGCTGACGATCTCGACACCGCTCAGCGGCAAGCTGAACGTGACGGGCTCGCTGTCGGCGAAGGCCACAGGCGCGCTCGGCGACGCGCTCGGCAGCGTGCTCGGCGGTGACGCGGCGAAACGGATCGGCGCCGTCAACATCAAGAATTTGAACGCCAGCGCCGAGATCAAGGGCAACGTGGTCGTCACCTCGCGCCCGAAGCTCGCGGCCAACTGGCATCTGGAGCCCAATCTCGGCGCCCAGGTCAATCTCGGCGACACCAACCTCAACGTCGCCGGCGCCAAGGTCAACGTGCCGGCGCAGGTCAAGCCGCTGATCGACAAGAATGTCGGCGAGCAGATCAACATCGTCTCCGAACGCATCCGCAACGATCCCTCGCTGCGCGAGAATGCGAAGCTGCAATGGGCCAAGGCCTGCCGCTCGATTCCGCTGCAGGGATCTAGCGCCTCGGGCGCACTGCCGCCGCTCTGGCTGGAGATGAAGCCGATCCGCGCCATTGCCGCGCAGCCGCGCGTCGATGCCCAGGCCGTCACGCTGCTGATGGGGCTGGAAGCGGAGACGCGCGTGACGTCGACGCAGACCAAGCCGGACTGCCCGTTCCCCGACAAGATCTCGATCGTGCCGCCGACCGGCACCGGCGTGAACATCGGCGTGCCCATCGACGTGCCCTTCACCGAGATCAACAAGCTGATCGCCGCGCAGATGGTCGGCCACACCTATCCCGAGGACGGCTCCGGCCCCGTCGACGTGACCGTCAAGAGCGTCAACGTGGTCCCGTCGGGCGAGCGCCTGCTGATCTCGCTTTTGGTGCGCGCGAAGGAAAAGAAGAGCTGGCTCGGTCTCGGCGCCGAGGCGACCGTGCATATCTGGGGCCGGCCGGTGCTCGACCAAGCACAGCAGACGCTGCGGCTCACCGACATCCAGCTTGCTGTGGAATCGGAAGCCGCTTTTGGCCTCTTGGGTGCCGCGGCGCGCGCGGTGGTGCCGCAGATGCAGCAAGCGCTGGTGCAGAAGGCTACGCTCGACCTGAAGCCGATCGCCGCCAACGCGCGCGAGAAGATCGCTGGCGTCATCGCCGATTTCCAGAAAAGCGAGGACGGCGTCAAGGTCGACGCCAAGATCGACAGCCTGACGCTGGCCGACATCGCCTTCGATTCCAAGACGCTGCGCGTGGTCGCGGAAGCCGGCGGCACGCTGAATGTGTCGGTGACGAAGCTGTCGGGGATGTAGCGCCCCTTCAAGCACCGCCCCGCGCGCATCGCTTGCGCCGCTGGCATTCTGATCGGAGGATGCTAAGCTGTTCCTCGCAGCCTCGAATGAGGTGCTGACAGCACTGTAGTGAGTAACGCGAGGGACAAGATGGAAGCCGGCATGGTCACGCCTGCGCCGGCACTGGTGCGCTTTTCCGGCATTCAGAAGACCTATGATGGCGAGCATCTCGTGGTGAAGAACCTCGATCTCGACATCAGGAAGGGCGAGTTCATCACGCTGCTTGGCCCGTCGGGCTCGGGCAAGACGACCACGCTGATGATGCTGGCCGGCTTCGAGGTTCCGACCCATGGCGAGATCTACCTCGCTGGCCGGCCCATCAAGAACATGCCGCCGCACAAGCGCGACATCGGCATGGTGTTCCAGAACTATGCCTTGTTTCCGCACCTGACAATCGCGGAGAATATTGCCTTCCCGCTATCCGTTCGCAAGACGAACAAGGCGGACGTGCAGGAACGCGTTGGATCGGCGTTACGCATGATCAAGATGGAAAACCTGGCGCACCGGCGGCCCGGACAGCTGTCCGGCGGTCAGCAGCAGCGCGTGGCGCTGGCCCGCGCGCTGGTCTTCAATCCGCAGCTCGTGCTGATGGACGAGCCTCTGGGCGCTCTCGACAAGCGCCTGCGGGAGCAGATGCAGCTGGAGATCAAGCAACTGCACGAGACGATGGGCATTACCGTCGTTTACGTCACCCACGATCAGAGCGAAGCGCTCACCATGTCGGACCGCATCGCCGTGTTCAATGACGGCATCGTGCAGCAGATCGACCGGCCCGACGCGCTGTACGAGCACCCGGTGAACAGCTTCGTCGCCCATTTCATCGGCGAGAACAATGTGCTCGCCGGCACAGTCGAGACGGTCGACAAGGATTATTGCCGCGTCGCGCTGGCTGGCGGCGGCGCTGTCACCGCACGGGCGGTCAATATATCAGGCGCGGGCGCATCGACCTCGCTGTCGGTGCGGCCGGAGCGGATCACCATTATCCCGGACGGCACCTCCAGCGACAAACCGAACCGGCTGCCGGCCAAGGTGCAGAACACCATCTATCTCGGCGACCACGCGCTGGCCGTGCTCGATGTCTCAGGGAATGCCGAGTTCATGGTCAAGCTTCAGCCCGGCGCGCATGACAGCCTGACACACGGTGCAAACGTGTTCGTCACCTTTCACCCTGAGGACTGCCTCGCCCTCGATCCCGTCTGACCCAGCGATCGAACTCAACGCAACGCACATGAAGAAGGAACCATGACCATGCTGAAGCGCAAGATTGGCAAGATTGCTCTGGGTTTCGCCGCGGCCTTCACCGCCAGCGCCGCGCTGGCCACGGTCGGGCAGGCGCGTGACCTCACCGTCGTGTCGTGGGGCGGCGCGTATCAGGATGCCCAGAAGAAGGCCTATTTCGAGCCGTTCAAGAAGGCGGCCGGAATTGCCATGAACGATGAATCCTGGGACGGCGGCGTCGGCGTGCTGCGCGCCAAGGTGCAGGGCGGCGCCGCCACCTGGGACGTCGTCCAGGTCGAGAGCGACGAGCTCGCGGTCGGCTGCGAGGAAGGCCTGTTCGAGAAGCTGGACTATTCCAAGATCGGCGGCGAGGCCGCCTATATCCCGCCGTCGGTTAATCCCTGCGGCGTCGGCGCCATCCTCTATGACTTTGTTCTCGGCTATGACAAGGACAAGCTGAAGGAAGCGCCCAAGGGCTGGGCCGACTTCTTCGACACCAAGAAGATTCCAGGCAAGCGCGCCCTGCGTCAGGGCCCGAAGACCACGCTGGAGATTGCACTCATGGCCGACGGCGTCGCACCGAAGGACGTCTACAAGGTGCTGGCGACCGACGAGGGCGTCGAGCGCGCGTTCAAGAAACTGGACACCATCAAGGGCGACATCGTCTGGTGGAAGGCCGGCGCCCAGCCGCCGCAACTGCTCGCCTCCGGCGAAGTCGCGATGACCTCGGTCTACAATGGCCGCATCGACACCGCGAACAAGAACGAGAAGAAGAATTTCGGCATGGTCTGGGACGGCGCGCTGTTCACCCTCGACAGCTGGGTCATCCTGAAGGGCAGCCCTAACAAGGACGCCGCCTACAAGTTCCTGGACTTCGCAGGCAAGGCGGAGAACCAGTCGAAACTGTCGGAGAATATCTCCTATGGCACCTCGAACAAGGACGCCGCCGGCAAGCTGCAGCCCGCCGTTCTGAAGGACCTGCCGACGGCGCCCGACAACATCAAGAACGCGGTCGAGATCAACGTCGGCTTCTGGCTCGAGAACATCGACCGCCTGACCGAGCGATTCAACAAATGGGCCGCGAAATAGCGCGCGGCTCAAGGCTCGACCAATGACGGAAGCGTCCCTGACCGGCGCCAATGCGTCGACCGAGGTGCCGCTCAAGCGCCGATTGAGGCGCGCAGAGCGGACACGCCAGGTCAAGGCGTTGGCGCTGGTCCTGCCGCTTCTCGTCTTCCTGCTCTTCACCTTCGCGGGTCCCATCGCCGGCATGCTGTGGCGCGCGGTCGATGACCGGGAGGTGCGTCAGGTTCTGCCTCAAACCGTCGCGGCTCTCGCCAGCTGGGACGGCAAGGATCTGCCGGACGAGGAGGCCTTTGCTGCGCTGGCAAGCGACATCGTGGCGGCGCGTACCTCCGGCACCATTGCGATTGCGGCCAAGCGGCTGAACTACGCACTCAACGGTTTTCGCACGATCCTGACCAGCACGGCACGCAACCTGAAGGCCGCGCCCGAGCGAGGGACCGCCAAGGAGACGCTGGGCAAGATCAATCCGGCCTGGCGCGAACGCGCCACCTGGACGACGATCAGGGATGCCAGTGGCCCCGTGACCGGCTTCTACCTGCTGGCGGCGCTCGACCTTGTCAGGAACGTTGACGGCGCGATCGTTGCGGCCCCGCCGGATCAGGCCATCTACCGCAGCCTGTTCACCCGCACCTTCATCATCAGCCTCAGCGTCACCGCGCTCTGCCTGATCCTCGGCTTCCCGGTCGCCTACCTCCTGGCGACGCTGCCGCCGGGACGATCGAACCTGCTGATGATCTTCGTCCTGCTGCCGTTCTGGACGTCGCTCCTGGTCCGCACCTGCGCCTGGATCGTGCTGTTGCAGAGCAAGGGCGTCGTGAACGACAGCCTGCACTGGCTCGGCATCATCGACGAGCCGTTGCGCCTGATCTACAACCGCTTCGGCGTCTGCGTGGCGATGACCCACGTGCTCCTGCCCTTCATGATCCTGCCGCTCTACAGCAGCATGAAGGCGATCTCGCCTGCTTACATGCGTGCCGCCGCCTCGCTCGGCGCGCCACCGGTCACCGCCTTCCTGCGAATCTACCTGCCGCAGACCCTGCCCGGCATCGGCGCAGGAAGCCTGCTCGTCTTCATCCTGGCGCTCGGCTACTACATCACACCTGCGCTCGTCGGCGGCGCCGCCGATCAAATGATCAGCTACTTCATCGCGCTCTACACCACCGAAACCGCCAATTGGGGGCTTGCTTCGGCGCTCGGTGCGGTGCTGCTGCTCGCCACCATTCTGCTGGCACTGGTCTACGGCAAGCTGGCGCAGGGCCAGCAGGTCACGGGAGGCATGAAGAATTGAGCGACAATGCTTCTCTCCGCACGCCAAGCCAGCGCATTGCGTGGACCGCAACCATCATTGTCTCCACGCTGGTGTTCATCTTCCTGATCGCGCCGATCCTGGCGATCATGCCGCTGTCCTTCAGCTCGGGCTCGTACCTGACCTATCCGCTGCCGGGCCTGTCGTTGCGCTGGTACGACGACTTCATCAATTCGCCGCGCTGGATGAATTCGCTGAAGAACAGCATGATCATCGGCGTCGCCTCGACGCTGCTGTCCATGGTGCTCGGCACGCTAGCCGCGCTCGGGCTGGCGCAATGGAAGAGCCGGTTCAAACCGCTCGTGCTGGCCTTCGTGCTGTCGCCGGTCGTCGTGCCCGGCGTCATCACCGCGGTCGGCCTGTATTTCTTCTTCGCGCCGATCGGACTGACCGGCAGTTATCTCGGCTTGATCCTGGCCCATACCGCGCTGGCGACGCCGTTTGTGGTGATCACGGTCGGTGCGACGCTGCAGAGCTTCGATACCAATCTTTCGCGCGCCGCCGCCTCACTCGGCGCCTCGCCGGTTGAGGCATTCCGCCGTGTGATCCTGCCACTGATCCTGCCCGGCCTTGCATCGGGCGCACTGTTCGCCTTCGCAACCAGCTTCGACGAGGTCGTGATCGTGCTGTTCATGGCAGGTCCCGAGCAGCGCACCCTGCCGCGCGAAATGTTCAGCGGCATCCGCGAGAACATCAGCCCGACCATCACGGCAGCGGCTGTGATCCTGACGACGGTCTCGGTCATCCTCCTCGCCACCCTCGAAGGCCTGCGCCGACGCAACGAACGGCTCAAGGGTGGCGGCGCCTGAGCGCTCTTCCTTCTCCCCCTTGTGGGAGAAGGTGGCGCGAAGCGCCGGATGAGGGGTCTCTCTCCGCGTGCTCTGCTGCGAGACAGTTCCTCGCGGAGAGAGACCCCTCACCCGAGCGAGCTTGTGTCCACCGGAGTCGCTGCCCTCTCCCACAAGGGGAGAGGGCGCAGCAATGGGCATCGTGCGGTTGCGATACTCATCCTTCTCCCGGAACACCGCCCCTTCTCTTTTTGCATTCCGCTATGGCGCACACCGCTTAGCTGCCGTGGCCGATTGTCGCTAGAACAGTCCCCGCAACAAAGCCCGAACAACAACACACAGGGAGAACAACATGCAAAAACTCATCGCCGCCGTCGCGGCCGGTCTCGCCCTCGCCGCAACATCCGGCACGGCGCAGGCGCAGATTTCCGACGACATCGTCAAGATCGGCGTGCTCACGGACATGTCGAGCCTCTATGCGGACGCCACCGGCAAGGGCTCGCTCGCCGCCGTCGAGATGGCGGTCGCGGATTACGGCGCCAAGGTCGCGGGCAAGCCCGTGCAGGTGGTCGCCGCCGATCACCAGAACAAGCCCGACGTCGGCGTCAACATCGCCCGCAACTGGTACGACAACGACAAGGTCGACGCGATCTTCGACGTTCCGACGTCGTCGGTGGCGTTGCCGGTCTCGGCCCTGACGCGCGAGAAGAACAAGATCAACATCAATTCCGGCGGCGGCTCGTCCGACATCACCGGCACCGCCTGCTCGCCCAACACCGTGCACTGGACCTACGACACCTATGCGCTGTCGAATGTCGCCGGCAAGGCGATGGTGAAACGCGGCGAGGACAGCTGGTTCTTCGTCACCGCCGACTACGCCTTCGGCATGGCGCTGCAGCGAGACGCCGCCAACGTTGTCAAGGAGAGCGGCGGCAAGGTGCTCGGCGAGGTCCGCCATCCGCTCAATTCGTCGGACTTCTCCTCCTTCCTGCTCCAGGCCCAGGCCTCCAAGGCCAAGGTGGTCGCGCTGGCCAATGCGGGCGGCGACACCACGAATGCCCTGAAACAGGCGTCCGAGTTCGGCCTGACCCAGGGTGGCCAGAAGATGATCGCGCTCCTGCAGGAGATTACCGACACGCATTCGCTCGGCATCAAGGCAACCCAAGGCCTGATCGTCACCGACGCCTTCTACTGGGACATGAACGAGGAGACGCGCGCCTTCTCCAAGCGCTTCAACGAGAAGGTCGGCCACATGCCGACCATGATCCAGGCCGGGCTCTACTCGGCGACCATGCACTATCTGAAGGCGATCGACGCCATCAAGACCGACGAGGCGCCGAAGGTGATGGAGCAGATGCGCAAGACGCCGGTCAACGACTTCTTCGCCAAGAACGGCAAGATCCGCATCGACGGCCGCATGGTCCACGACATGTATCTGTTCGAGGTCAAGAAGCCCGAGGAATCCAAGGGCGAGTGGGACCTCTACAAGCTGATCGCCACCGTGCCCGGCGACGAGGCCTTCCGTCCGCTCGACAAGGGCGGCTGCCCTCTGGTGACGCACTAGCTCTTCCACGTCCCTACCAACTCCTCATCCTAAGGAGCTTGCGAAGCAAGCGTCTCGAAGGATGAAGGCCCGGCCCGGGGCCTCGCCCTTCGAGACGCGCGCCGAAGGCGCGCTCCTCAGGGTGAGGGTCAAAAGGACGGCAGAAAAACGACACGACAGCGCGCCCGGCGAAACCAGGCGCGCTTCGTTTAGGCAGTTACGCGGGCTGCATTACTCCGCGTACTTGAACTCCGGCATGTTCTTCAGCTCGTCCTTGCTGGCATTGAACACAGCGTGGTCCGGATACCACTTCGAGGTGGACGACGTCGTGGTCGCAGCCGGCCTGTCGGTGCCGGTCGCAGCGCCTGTCGTGGTGGATGCGGCGGGCTTGGCGCCCGGGTTCGTGCCGGTGCCGGTATAGGCGACGGCCTCGTTGACGAACTTCAATTTCTCATAGGGCACGGCGACCAGATGCTCGCCCATGCCGAGGAAGCCGCCGACGCCGATCACGGCAATCTTGACGTTGCCGCTCTTGTCCATCAGCAGCTCGTTGATCGAGCCGATGTTCTCGTTGGCCTCGTTATAGACCTTCAGGCCCGACATCTTCGACGTACGCCACTCGCCGGAAGCGGTCGTGGCGGCCGTCGTCGCGGTGGCCGCGGTCGGCGCCTTGTCGGTGGTGGCGGTCGGCGATTGCGCGAACGCAACGGTCGCAAGCAGTGCGGTGCCGGCGAGGCCGGCGGCGATTGATTTCGTCAGCATGTTGTCCTCTCCTTCACAGAAAAAGCTCGTGTGGAGAAAACAGCGCTGATCACACGCAGTTCCGTGCGCGCCGCAATTTCGTCGCGCGATGCGCGAGCGCGACAACCTCGCAGGGACTGTTCCTGCGTCACCCAGGAACATTTTGCGGCGCACGGTTCCCCGCCGACGATCATGCGCCCTGGGTGAAGCACGATCGCGGCGAGGGCCCGCGCCGACCCGCGTCGCTCAGGGTCAGCTCTTGTAGTCGATCAGAAGCGCAGAGAAGTCGGAATTGCCGGACGAGCCTCCGTTGGCGCCGTAGGACGAGCTCGACGATTGCGACTGCTGGAGCGCCTGCAGGAACTGCTGGAGGATATCGGCCGTGGTGGCGTCAGTCGACGTGCTGCTGATCGAGACCGTGGACGACGCCGAATCCGAAGAGCTGTCGTCCGGCGGCGGACCGGGCGGAGGTCCGCCGGGGCCGCCCGCCCCGCCCGGACCGCTCGCGAAGGCTGACTGAAACACGTTCTTCAGGTCCTCGGCCTGGTCCGAGGTCAGCGTGCCGTTCGACACCTCGTTCGAGATGAGGTCGTCGATCTTCGACTGCATCTCGTCCTTGGAGGGGCGCGTGCCACTGGACTGGTCGCTCGACCGGTTCTGCTGGAGTGCCGTGTCGATGTCGGTCAGCGCCGTCGAGAGCGCTGACTGGTCCGACGACGAGATCGTGCCGGCGGACACTTCCGATTGCAATTCCTGCTGCAGCCGCTGCAGCGGCGACTGGTGGTTGCCGGCGGAGGCCGCCGAAATCGAGGTCATGATGGCTCCGTGGATTTTGCGGGGTTTCGTCGCGGACCACGGCACGGTATGGTTAACGGCCTTAACGAGACCTTGCCGCTTCGCGACGGCGCGATTGCCGCCTGTTGCGGGAAGCCCGGCAGAAACAATCCGAAACAAAAATCTTCGCCATTTGGCCCGAATCCTGGACAAACAAAGCGCATGGCCATTCCCAATCCCAACATCCTGGTCGTCGAAGACGACCGCGAAACCCGGACGTTGATTGCGAAGTACCTGCGCAACAACGCCTGCAACGTCACCGCCGTGAGCGACGGCCGCGAGATGTCGCGCGCCATGGCCGATCACCGCGTCGACCTCATCATCCTCGACGTCATGCTGCCGGGCGAGGACGGCCTCAGCCTGTGCCGCAAGGTGCGCGCCGAGGCGCAGACGCCGATCATCATGCTGACCGCGCGCGGCGAGGACGTCGACCGCATCGTCGGCCTCGAGATGGGCGCGGACGACTATCTGCCGAAACCCTTCAACCCGCGCGAGCTGCTCGCCCGCATCAACGCCGTGCTGCGCCGCCAGGCCGCGGCTCAAGCGGCAAGCTCGATCGAAGGCGCCTCCACGCTCACCTTCGAGGGCTGGCACATCGACCTGCGGCTGCGCGAATTGCGCAATCCCGAAGGCGCGCGCGTCGCGGTGACCAGCGCCGAATTCGATCTCTTGCGCACGTTCTGCGAACGGCCCGGCCGCGTGCTGTCGCGCGATAGCCTGCTCGACCTCACGCAAGGGCGCAGCACCGGATCGTTCGAGCGCTCCATCGACGTGCTGGTCAGCCGCATCCGCCGCAAGATCGAGCCCAATCCGGCCGATCCCACCCTCATCAAGACGGTGCGCTCCGGCGGCTATCTGTTCACGCCGCGAACGCAAGCTGCGAGCCCTCAAGCGGCAAGCACTCAAGCGGTTGCGGCGCCCCTGAGCAGTTGAAGCGGACGCCGACGATGAAGCCGTTCGGGTTCTTCCACCTCAAGGGGATCGGCGGGCAGATCGCCGCGCTGGTGCTGGCTTCGACCGTCGCGCTCCATCTCGTCGTCACCACCGCCTTCCTGATCAGCCGGCCCGACCGCCCCGACACGCCGCCGGACGGAGCGCATCAGCTGACCGATGCCGCGCTGCTGCTTGGCTCGGCCGAGGCCGGCGACCGTCCGCGCCTCGTCGCCGATCTCGCGCGCGCGTTCCCCAAGCTCGGCATCGAAATGCTCGCGCCCGGCACCGCGAGGGTCGAGGAGAGCAACAATCAGCACCTGCGCGGGATACGCCGTCATCTCGGACGCGGCTACCGGGCGGTCCAGCTCACCTCGGGCGGCACAGTGTCCCGCGTCGGCGTCGAGTTGCCCGACGGCACCGTGATCGCCGGACATGTCGATGGCGGCCCGCGCCCGTGGTTCTGGGGTGCACCCTGGCTGACGGCGCTGATGACCGCCTTCATCTGCGTCAGCGTGCTCGGCCTGTGGGCGGCGCGCGCGCTGGCAGCACCGCTATCGTCCTTCGCCAAGGCCGCCGAGAATTTCAGCGTCGACGGCGAGGCGGAGCCGCTGCCCGAGCGCGGCCCGGAAGAGATCCGCTCGGTGGCGCGTGCGCTCAACCGCATGCATGAGCGGATCGCCCGCCTGATGTCGGATCGCACCAGGATGCTCGCCGCGATCAGCCACGATCTGCGCACGCCGATCACGCGGCTGCGCCTGCGCGCCGAGTTCATCGAGGACGAGGGCAACCGCAAGCGCATGCTGATGGACCTCGACCAGATGCGCGCGATGCTGGAATCGGTGCTGTCGCTACTGCGCAACGACCGCAAGGTCGAAGCCGTGACGCTGGTCGACATCGCCAGCACGCTGCAGCTCGTCGCCGACCAGTTCGGCGATATGGGCCATGTCGTGCATTATGACGGGCCGGCGTCCGCGACCGCCGCCGCGCGGCCTGACGATCTGCATCGCGGCGTCACCAACCTCGTCGAGAACGCGGTGCGCTTCGGCGCCGAGGTGACGATCCGCCTCGACATCTCGGGCACCACACTCGTCATCGACGTCGAGGACGACGGCCCCGGCATTTCGGATGCGCGCAAGCAGGAGATGCTCGAGCCGTTCGTGCGCGGCGACGATGCGCGCACCATGGATGAATCCACCGGCTTCGGGCTCGGCCTGTCGATCGCGCGCGCGATCGCGCTCGCCCATGGCGGCGACCTGTCGCTGCACGACCGCGCGCCACATGGACTAATCGTACGGATGCAATTGCCGCTCTGGCAGCAGCCGCGGCTCGCCGCCTGACTCAAGCCGCGAGCGGCGGGTGCTGGATGGCGGTCTCGTCGAAGATGGCCACGGCCTCGAAGCGATAATTGCAGGCGTGGCAATTCCAGAGATAGGAGACGCGCCCCTCGCCCGGCTCGATCCAGTCAGGCTGCGGGATCGGCGTGCCGCATTGGGCACAGGGGTTCTGTCTGGGGATGTCGCCGGCGTACAGCCTGGCCATGTTTGAATTTGTCATGGCACCTCTCCCGATTTGCAGCGTCTTCTTACTCGCTTTCGCTGGCACGCGCGAATAGACAGGCGTGCTGCCGCGAGCGGGGGTCGTCCGCCCCCGAAGCTCTCTTGCGCCAGCTTTGAGTCGTAACAGCGGCTCGGCACTGCAAAAACGGGCGACGGCGGCGTTTGGTCACATCATCGCCGCGTTCGGAAGGCCTAACGACGACTGGGCGCAGGTCACTCCAGGGGACCTCAGGGATATCTGATGAAAATTTTATGCATTGCCGCGCTGCTCGCGGCCGGATTGACATTGCCGCAGGCCGCATTCGCGGGTGAAGCCGAATATGCCGAGATGGTCGCGGCGCATGCCCGCGCCAACGGCGTGCCGGAAGCGCTGGTGCATCGCGTGATCGTGCGCGAGAGCCGCTACCAGCCGCACCTTGTCGGCCGCGGCGGCACCATCGGGCTGATGCAGATCAAGCTCGCGACCGCCCGCGGGGTCGGCTACACCGGCGACGCCGCCGGCCTGCGCGATCCCAACACCAACCTCACTTATGCCGTGAAATACCTCGCGGGCGCCTATCGCGCCGCCAATGGCGACCATGCCCGCGCCGTGCGTTATTTCGCCGGCGGCTATTACTACGCCGCCAAGCGCCAGCGGCAGGAGACAGTGCAGCTCGCCAATATGGGCGATACCAATATGGGCAATATGGGCCAACCCTGGCTCGAGCCGAACGGCAACCCGCAACCGATGTTCGGCAACGTCCCGCATAAGAAGCTGGCCCAGCGCGTCCGCAATGCGCGGGCGCAGGCGCTGAAGTAACTCCCGTGTCCCGGACGCGCTGCAGCGTGCAACGCTGCTGCGCTGAGCCGGCAACTGTTATTGGGGGCCGGCCTTCAGGTACGGTTTCCTGTCGCGCATCATAGCGTTAAGGACCGTTAGCAGCTTCCTGGCAACGGCAATGAGGGCGAGCTTGGCCGGTTTGCCGACCTG
>NZ_PTFE01000071.1:0-44082 GCF_002936975.1 Bradyrhizobium sp. AC87j1 | reverse complement strand
CCACCGGGCGCCGGCAGCACCACAACGTCCGGCGATGGCGCCGCGGCCGACGCCGCATATCGCCGCCCCCTCGCGCCCAAGCGCGCCACCGGGTGTGACCGCGCGGCCGTCGCGACAGGAGGGGATAGAGCAGCGCGCGCAGCAACATCAGCAGCAGATCCAGCAGCGACAGCAAATCGTGCAGCAGCGGCAGCGCGAGATGCTTACACGTCAGAGCTCGGAGCGGCAGAGCCGCATCGATCGGATGCAACAGCGCGTGCAGCAATTGCAGTCGCAGAAGCCGGAAGGCGTGCGGGCCCAACGTGCACAGGAGCGGACGCTGCAGACGCAGAACCGCCTGCTCCAGCGCGAACAGGGCATGCAGCAGCGCGATCAGGCGCGCCTGCAGCGGTTGGGCCCCGAGTCCACCACGGTTGGGCGAGCCGCCACTGCCGCCGCCGTACAGGCGGCCCAGCGCGGGCGATTTGCCGAGCGCTTCCGCGAGCAGGCCCCTGCGCAAGCCCAGGCAGCGCTCACCACCCGCCAGAGCGGCTGGGCTCCCCGGCAGGCCTGGCGACACCGCCATCCCGCGGTGTTCGTGGCGTGGCTTGGGCCCGTGTTCTGGCCTTACGCTTATTCCGACATTTTCAACTACACGTTCTGGTCCTATGGCTACGAACCCGGTTATTGGGCATACGCCTATGACGACTTCGTCGACACCGTGTTCTGGGGTGGCGACGGCCCCTATTCCGCCTATGCCAGCACCAACCCTTATGACTATCCGCAAGCCGGTGGCAGCAGCCGCGCCCGTCCGCGCGCGAGCGTGAGCCCGCAAACGCTACAGCAATTGTGCGGCACACCGGACAAGGGCGTCACCGCCTGGCCGCTTGCCGATATCGCGAAAGCGGTGCGGCCGGCGCCGGAGCAACGCGCACTGCTCGACGAATTGAAGACCGCGGCGGCCAACGCTGCCGGCGTGTTCAAGGACTCCTGCGCGGAGACTTATGCATTGACTCCCCCTGGTCGCTTGCGCGCGATGATGAACCGCATCAGCGCGACGCTGGAAGCCGTCAAGATCGTGCGACCGGCACTGGAGAATTTCTACAACTCGCTCAGTGACGAGCAGCAGGCCAGCTTCAATGCGCTCGGTCCGAATGTCGGCGAACGCTCGCCGCAGCAGCAAGCCAACGTCGAGGGCTGCGGCGATCCGAAATCCGGCCTGACCCAGCTGCCGATCCAAAGGATCGAGGCTGTGCTCCACCCCGCCGGCAAGCAGAAGGAGGCGCTCGACCGCCTCAGTGAAGCGACAGCCAAAGGCGTTGAAGGCCTGCAAGCGGCTTGCCCGAACGATGTGCCGCTGACGCCGGTCGGACGGCTGGAGGCGATGCAGCACCGGCTCGAGGCGATGCTGACGGCCGCCAAGCTGGTAGAGCCTGCGCTGGACGAGTTCTATGCCACGCTGAGCAGCGAGCAGAAGGCGCGCTTCAACACGCTGCAACAGGTCGCGGGGCCGTGAGGACGGCATCGCGTTCTCTCGTTGCAATTTGCGCCGCGGTCGAACGAAGCGGGGTGACGTAATCGTCCTGCTTCAAAGCTCGACGAGACCATGTATGTCCCTGCCGCGCACTCTCTGTGAGAGTGCGGCGGCACGTAACGCAAGCGACAGCCTCGTTTCCGACCTCACGAGGAAATCGTCTTCCGCCCAGCCTAGTTCGCGCTTGGGATCGCGTTGCATTGCTCGAAGTGAGAAGACAACTCGAGATTAGCCAGATGATCCCAGTATTCCGCTTCTGCGAGCAGCTTCCATTTATTCATGCTGTTGTACGCGGCCTGTTGGCGGCACAGTGAGCTCATCGCACGCAAACGCTGCACCTTATCCACTGCGACCCTCCTTCACGCTTGCTTGTTTGCAAGCATTTGTGTTGTCACAGCTTCGCAGATCGAATTGACGAGTGATAGTCCGGTGTTTGACGGTGAATCAATGATAGCGCAATCGTCCGACTTTTCAGCGGATGGCCGTGCCCGGCAAATTCGATCGCAAAACTAGTTTGGGCCCGGCGCATTGAATTGCAGATCGTCCTTGGCGGTCTTTCGCCGCAATAAAGCACGCCGGCCTTCGGCAAAGCTCGCCAGCCTTGTCACGCTGATCACGGCAATGGCCCCGACGGTTGCACGTCGGGGCCATTCAAGATCAACAGGCATGGGTACATCCGCCGTCCCTGCTGATCGTTGATGCCACTGATTACCGCATCCGATCTGGCACAGACTGTGGCGAGGCTGCGGCATCGGCATGATGACATTCTGCCTGAAAGCTGATGGTAGTCCACCACATCTTTGGTGGTACTCCGACCAGCTCGCTGCTTCGCCAGCGGGGCGAACTTGCGCTGGACGAGTTCTATGCGACGCCGAACAGCGAGCAGAAGGCCCGCTTCAACACGCTGCAACAGCTCGCAAGCCCGCAGGGGCCGCACTCGTGGTAACTCTACACCACCGTCTTATGACGCGCGATGCAGGTCTGCAGCACCTCGGCCATCGGCTTGCCCCACCAATCGTGGGAGAAGATCTCGATCTCCGAATAGCCGGCGAACCCCTGCGCTTCGACCGCTTCACGCACCGATTTGATGTCGATGACGCCGTCGCCCATCATGCCGCGGTCGTTGAGGATGTCTTTTGTCGGCACCAGCCAGTCGCAGACGTGGAAGGCGAGCAGGCGATCCTTGCCGGCGCGCGCGATCTGGCTCATCAGCTCCGGGTCCCACCAGATGTGATAGACGTCGAGCGCGACGCCGAGCATGCCGCTGCGAGCAGGATCGAGCCGGTCGCAGATATCGAGCGCCTGCTTCGTGGTGTTCACACAGGCGCGGTCAGCCGCATAGGCCGGATGTAGCGGCTCGATGGCCAGCGGCAGGTTTGCCTGCCTGGCATAGTCGAGCATATCGGCGAGAGCCTCCTCGACCTGCCCGCGCGCCGTCACGATATCCTTCGAGGCCTCGCTGCCCGGCCTGGAATATTGCGGCAGGCCACCGACGACGAGGACGATGCAGGGCGCGCCCAGCGCCTTGGCTTCGTCGACGCAGCGCCTGTTGTCGTCGCGCACCTCGCCTCTGCGCGATGCGTCCGAGGTGAACATGCCGCCGCGGCAATAGCCTGAGAGCTCGAGGCCGGCATCGCGCACCGCGCGCGCGGCGCGCTCGAGACCGACGGATGCGACCTGGTCGCGCCAGGGATCGATGGCGCGGATGCCTTGCTTTGCACAGGCGTTGATGATCTCGACGAGGTCACCCTGCTTGCGGACGGTCGCCGTGTTGAGCGACAGCCAGCGATGGTCGGACGAAAAATCGCGCATCAGGATTCGATACCGTGGGTGGCGAGCACGGTCTTCATCCGCTGCGTCGCGAGTTCAGGGTTGGCGAGCAGGCCGGCCTTGTCGGCCAGACGGAACAGCTCGGCCAGATGCAACGTGGAGCGCGTGCTCTCCTGTCCCCCAACCATGGTGAAATGGTCCTGGTGGCCATTGAGATACGCCATGAACACCACGCCGGTCTTGTAGAACCGCGTCGGCGCCTTGAAGATGTGACGCGACAGCGGCACTGTCGGCCCCAGCACGTCGTGGAATCCGGCTTCGTCGCCGGCCGCCAGTCGTGACAGTGCGTAGGATGCCGCCGGCGCAATGGCGTCAAAAATGCCAAGCAGCGCGTGTGAAAAACCCTGCTCGTCGCCGGCGATCAGCTCCGCATAGTTGAAGTCATCGCCGGTGTACATCTTGATGCGCTTGTCGAGGCGACGGCGCATGTCGATCTCGCGCTGCTTGTCGAGCAGCGAGACCTTGACGCCATCGACCTTGGCGGCGTTGCCGTTGATGATGGCGACCGCAGTATCCATCGCCTTGTCGAGATCCCCGATGCCCCAATAACCCGTCAGCGCCGGATCGAACATGTCGCCGAGCCAGTGGATGATCATGGGCTCGCGGACCTGCGACAGCACGCGATCATAGACGTTGGCGTAGTCATCGGCGTTGCGGCCGAGTTTCGCCAGCGCGCGCGATGCCATCAGGATGATGCGGCCACCGACCTTCTCCACCGCCGAGATCTGCTCCTCATAGGCGCGGATCACGTCGTCGAGGCTCCTGGCATCCTCGACCGCGAGATGGTCCGTGCCCGCGCCGGAGAACACCAGCGCGTTGCGGCGCTTGGCGGCGGCGACCGAGCGCGTGATCAGCTCCAGCGAGGTCGGCCAGTCCAGCCCCATGCCGCGCTGAGCGGTGTCCATGGCTTCGGCAACGCCAAGACCGAGGTCCCAGACGTGCTCGCGGAAGGCGATGGTCTTGTCCCAGTCGACGGCAGCCGACAGCCACGGATCGTTGTCCGCGAAGGGATCGACGACCGTGTGCACGGCCGAGAAGGCTATGCGGTTCAGCGGTCCTTCGAGCTTTGCGGGAAACGTACGGGAGGCTGCGAGCCGGTAGGTCTCGATCGACCGGTCGGCCTTCGGCAGCTTCAGCGACAATGACGATATCGGCTGGACGGGCTTGTTCATACGTCCCTCCTCAGGCCTTGATCGGGGCGACGTCGATCCAGCGCCGCTCCTTCCAGCTCTTGAGCGCGCATTCGGCGAGCTGCACGCCCTTGACACCTTCGAGCAGCGTGAACTTGTAGGGCGCATCCTCGTAGACGTGGCGGATGAACATCTCCCACTGCTCCTTGAAGCCGTTGTCGTAGGTGACGTTGTCGGGCAGCTTCTGCCAGTCGCCGTAGAAATCGTGCAGCCGCTTCTCGTCGGGATTCCACACCGGACGGGGCGTCGCCTGACGCGTCTGGATCATGCAGTCGGTGAGACCTGCGACCGCCGAGCCGTGCGTGCCGTCGACCTGGAAGGTGACGAGGTCGTCGCGATAGACGCGCGTCACCCAGGACATGTTGATGTGGGCGATGACGCCGCCTTCGAGCTGGAAGGTCGCGTAGGCGGAATCATCCGCGGTCGCCTTGTAGTTCTTGCCCTGCTCGTCGAAGCGCTCGGGGATGTCGGTGTTGCCGATGCAGACCACGCTCTGGACATTGCCGAAGAGGTTGTCGAGCACGTAGCGCCAGTGGCAGACCATGTCCAGAATGATGCCGCCGCCGTCTTCGTCGCGGTAGTTCCAGGACGGCCGCTGCGCTTCCTGCCAACCACCTTCAAACACCCAATAGCCGAACTCGCCGCGCACCGAGAGGATGCGGCCGAAGAAGCCGCTATCGCGCAGGAACGCGATCTTCTTCAGGCCGGGCAGGAACAGCTTGTCCTGCACCGTGCCGTGCTTGACGCCCTTGGCATTGGCGAGCTTGACGACTTCGAGCGCCTCCTCGAAATTCGTCGCGATCGGCTTCTCGCAATAGACGTGCTTGCCGGCGTTGATGGCCTGGGTCAGCAGGCCGGGGCGGGCCTGCGTGGTCGCGGCATCGAAGAACATGGTGTCGTTCTTGTCGGCGAGCGCCGCATCGAGATCGGTGGTCCAGCGTGTAATGCTGTAGCGCTTGGCGAGTGCCTCGACCTTCTCGGCACTGCGGCCAACCAGGATCGGATCTGGCATCACGCGGTCGCCGTTCTTCAGTCGTACACCACCCTGCTCGCGGATCGCGACGATCGAGCGGATCAGATGCTGGTTGAGCCCCATGCGGCCGGTGACGCCGTTCATGATGAGGCCGAGGCGTTGGGTGGTCATGTCAAATGCTCCTGAAGTGATCTTAGCTGTTCGAGCGGGCGGAGCGCCGACCAGTCCGGATGGACCGACGTCGCAAAGCCCGTTGCATGAAGCGATCCCGTCAGGAGATCGCCGTCGTGAATGGAGAGCCGGATGCCCTGCCCGGTATCGGCGTAGAGATCGGGATGCGCCGCGGCGAAGGCCCGCGCTTCGGCGAGAGGCGTCTCGCCAAAGCCGTCGACATAGTGATGGCCGTTGCGTTCGGCATGGGTGACGCCAAGGAAGGCCCCCAGTGCGAGGTCGTGCTGCACGGCGAGGCCGGCCTGGCAGGTGAGGTCCTCGCCGGTGACGAAGAACCTCTCGCCGTCCGCGCTCCACTTCGCGGCGCGCGTCGCGTTGATGATGGACTTGTAGAGTCCCTTGCAGGATTTCGAGGAAATGCCGCAATAGCCGAGCGCCCGCGCTGCCGGGAAGGCATCGTAGGAATCGTCGGCCTCGTCGATGATGAAACCGTGCGCGACCAATGCGCCAAGCGGCGATTGCCTCGTGATGTCGCGCGGCATCGGCTGCTCGACATAGAGCAAGCGCGTGGCGATCGGGCGTAGCGCTGCGTCGTGATCGAGCCGGCCCATCAGCGCCTGCAACGCAGCGAGGTCGGCATATTGCTCGTTGGCGTCGAGCGTCACCTGGTAGTCGTGTCCCAGCGTAGCGAGCTCCTTGCCGATGCGGGCGAGCCGCGCCGCGTCGGCTGCGGGATCGCCCGACAGCTTCAGCTTGAAGTATCTTGCACCGGAGTTCTCGCGGGCATCGGCGACGCCGCCCTCGCCTTCGACGGCATCATCAAGGCCTACGGTATGCCTGATGGCAACACGCTCCAGCGGTATCCGGCCGGAGAGAAAGGTGGTGATGTCCGATCCCACGAGGTCAGGCGAGAGTCGCGCATCGATGCCGGCTATGTTGCCGGCCATTCCATCGAAGAAGCTGTTTTCGGCGGCGCGCAGCAACGCATCGAGGATGGCCTTGTCGATCTCCGCCGGACCGTAAGCCGCGGCAAGCGGCGGAATGTTCTTTTTCGCACAGGTCGCGACCTGCGCACCGATGCACGAGGCATGCAGATCGAACGCGGTCTGGTATCCGGTGCGCGCCAGATAGAGCCCCCGCGCAATCTCGAGCGATCGTCGCAGCCCATCGACCGTCTGCGCCGGTGACAGTTCTGGCCGTTTGTCGAACCATTTTGGCACCAGCAGCTCGGCACTGGCACCGACCGCAACGCCCCTGCCCTCGACCTCGATCTCGGCGCGTACGAACAGCTGCGGCGTCGCGTTGATCGTGATCGCGCCGAAGCGGAACGGCCGCGCGAACTGCACGGGACGTTCGAAGAAGGCGATGTCTCGCAGCTTCAGGCGCGGTGACATGGCGTTAATTGGTCCCAAATATTTGGCCAAGGCGGCGGTGCACCTCTCCCGCTTGCGGGAGAGGTCGGCGCAACGCGCCGGGTGAGGGTTTTCTCCTCTTGGGGGTCCTCACGAGCGGAGATACCCCCTCCCCAACCCTCCCCCGCAAGGAGAGGGAGCGCACCGTTGTCGTGGTTGCGGTCAAGGCCAATCCCATTGCCTTAGTCCAGCGAACCTTGCGAGAAGAAATGCTTGCGGATGCGCTGCACGAGTTCGGTGAAAACCGGGTCGGCCATGACGTCGAGCGAGCGCGGGCGCGGCAGCGGCACGTCGTAGATCGCGGCGACCGCGCCGGGACGCTCGGTCATGACGAGGACGCGGTCGGCGAGGAACACGGCTTCCGGAATCGAATGCGTGATCAGCAGCACCGTCTTCCTGGTTTCGCGCTGAATCCGCATCAGCTCGACATTCATGCGCTCGCGCGTCAGCGCGTCCAGCGCGCCGAACGGCTCGTCCATCAGCATGATCTTGGGATCGTGCACCAGCGCGCGGCAGATCGAGGCACGTTGCTGCATGCCGCCGGAAAGCTGCCAGGGCAGCTTCTTCTCGAAGCCTTCGAGCCCGACCAGCTTCAACAGCGCCTTGGCACGGGCAAGATATTCGTCCCGCGGCAGCCGCTTCATGTCGATCGGCAGCATGACGTTGGACAGAATGTTGCGCCAGGGCAGCAGCAACGCGTTCTGGAACACGATGCCGACATTGCCGTGCGGGGTCGTCACCTTCTCGCCTTCGACCAGGATCTCGCCTGACGTCGGCGGCAGCAAGCCCGAGATCAGCTTGAGCAGCGTGGACTTGCCGCAGCCGGATGGCCCGACCACGACGAAGAACTCGCCGTCATTAATGTGGAAGTCGAGCGGCCGCAGCGACGGCACATCGCCATCGCGCGTCCGGTAGGTCTTCGACACGCCGGACAGTTTGATGCCCGAGGCATCGCCCGCGGCCCGGTCGCTCACCAGTCTCAGATGGGCGGCCGGCTGGACATCGATTGGTTTGGTCGCAGGGTTCATCGCAGCGCTCTCCCCCCGTCGTCCCTGCGAACGCAGGGACCCATACGCCGCGCCGGCGCGTCCGGGCACGCGGAGTGAGACCTTTCGTAACCATCGAGGCCGGTGGTAATGGGTCCCTGCGTTCGCAGGGACGACGGCGGATATTGATCGCTCACGAGCCACTCTTCGGCAGATAGTCGTTGGTGTAGAAGGCTTTCGGGTTGTCCTTGGCCTTGGCATCCAGTCCGCCATATTCGACCATCAGATTGACGGAGTCCGTCATGTTCTGGTCGGTGACCTGGAACGGCCGCTTGCTCTTGGTCTCCGCGGTCCGGTACAGCGGAATGGTCAGCTCAAAGCCCTGCGTCAGCGTGTCGATCTTGCCGCCCTTGGGGTTGGCATCGAGGATCGTCTGTGCCGCCGCCTTGGGCTCCTTCTCGGCGGCTTCGACCGCCTTGGTCGTCGCAGACATGAAGCGGCGGACCAGATCGGCATTGGCCTTCACATAGTCAGCATTGGCGATGATGCCGGAGGAGACCATGTTGATGCCGTAGTCGGCAAACTTGATCGGGTAGACGTCCTTGCCGGTGGCGTCCTTGATCTTCATCGACTGGTCCATGACATAGCCGAGCAACAGATCAGCCTGGCCGTTGATGACCGCGTTGAGCTTGGTCTGGCCGTCGCCGGCAACGGTCTGGAAGTCGCTCTCCTTCAGGCCGGTCTTCTTCAGGAACAGCGGCCAGATCTGGGTCATGGAATCGGCCGGCGTGATCGCCACCGTCTTGCCCTTGATGTCTTCGGGCTTTTTGATGTTCTTGTCAGCAAAACCCATGGCGGACATCGGTGAGGTCTGCAGCAGCACACCGGTCGCAACCACGGGCGCGCCCTTGATCGCGGCGCGCATCATGGTGGGAACGTCGACATAGCCGAAATCGGCGGTCTTGGCAGCGACGGCTTGCGTGGTCGCAGCCGAGCCGCGGCCTTCCTGAATCTCGAGCTCGATACCCTCGGCGGCGTAGATGCCCTTGGCCTTGCCGTAATAGAACGGCGCGTGCTCGCCATAGACGTACCAGTTCAGCATCAGCACGACCTTGTCGGCCGCTTGCGCCGGCATGGCCGCAAACACCATCAGCACCGCTGAGACAGCCCCAATCAACCGCTTCATCGTCACTCTCCCTTGCCGTTGTTGTTTCGGCCGTTGGTGGCCGTTTGTGTTCTAGTTAAGAAGCGAAAATCACGTCCTCGCGCTGGCTGACATGCCAGGGAATGACCAGCTTCTCGATCCGGTCGACTATCCAGAACAGGATCACGCCGAGCAGCGCGAGAATGACGAGGGCCGCGAACATGGTCGGCAGGTCGAAGGTGCCGATCGAGCGCTGCATCACGTAGCCGATCCCGGAATTGGACCCTACGAACTCGCCGACGACGGCGCCGACCACGGCGAGCGTCACCGACACTTTGAGACCCGAGAAGATCGCAGGCAACGCGTGCGGCAGATTCACCGCACAAAACACCTGGAAGCGGCTGCCCTGCATCGCGCGGGCGAGATCGACCATATCAGGATCGACCGATTTGAAGCCCTGCACCGCCGAGACCACCACCGGAAAGAAGCCGAGCAGGAACGCCGAGATCACCTTTGGAATGATGCCGAAGCCGAACCAGACCACGAACAGCGGCGCGATCGCGATCTTGGGCACGGATTGCGAGAACACCAGCAGCGGATAGACGTAGCTCTCCACCGTCTTCGAGCCTGCGATCAGCATCGCGACGGGAATGCCGAACAGCGCCGACAGCGCGAAACCGCAGACCGTCGCATAGGTCGTCGGCCAGGACTGGCGCAGCAATTCCGGCCAGTCGGTACGCAGCACCGCGACGACGTCGAGAGGCGACGGGATCTGGTAGGCGGGGATCCTGAACAGCCGGATGGCCAGATCCCAGGCAACGACGATGAAGACGAGGAACAAGAACGGCCGAACCCAGGCCGCATTCAGCACCTTGGATACCGCACCTTGCGGCTTCAGCTCAGCCAATTTTCACTCCCGGCATTCTTCTTCGTTGTGGCGAGAAATTAACCCGTTGGATAAATACTGTCCAGAGTTTTCCCTGTGACGTTTTGCGGCGGGTTCCGACACACCAACGGCGTCATTCCGGGGCGATGCGCAGCATCGAACCCGGAATCTCGAGATTCCGGGTTTGGTCCTACGGACCGCCCCGGAATGACAGCGAAGAAGGAAGGACTACACCGTCTGCGCCACCGCGGCGCGCGACTTCGGCGCTTTCGCGATCTCGAACAAGGCCACCGACTGCCCAGTCAGCGCGGCGAGCACGAGGCCGACCACGTGCGCCAACCGCTCGTCCTTGGCCTTTTTGTCCAGGAGGTCGCGGCCGAAGATCACGCTGAGCGTCGCCGAGTTCGAGAGGTAGAAGAAGCAGAGGCCTGCGATCGAGATGTAGAGCTGCACCGGATCGACCGCGACCTGGAAGTCGCCGCTGTCGACGCCGCGTCGCACCACGGTGCGGATCATCTCGACGAAGGGCGAGTGCATCGACTTGACCTTGGTCGATTTCTTCAGGTGCTTTGCGCGCGCGAGGTTCTCGGTCTGGAGCAGCGACAGGAATTCGGGATTGCGCAGGAAGTAGTTCCAGGTGAACTCGATCAGCCGCCTGATGGCCTCGGGCGGATCGAGATGCTCGAGATCGAGCCCGCGCTCCTCGCTGCGGATCTTGTCATAGGCGCCTTCGAGCACCGCAAGGTAAAGCTCGTCCTTGTTGCCGACGTGGTAGTAGAGCATGCGCTTGTTGGCGCCGGCCTTGGCCGCAATGCGGTCGACGCGCGCGCCGGCGAGCCCGTGAGCGGAAAACTCCTGCTTGGCGGCTTCGAGAATGCGCAGCCGCATCCCCTCGGGATCGCGCTGCCATTTCAGAGTTCGCTTTGCCTTCGCCAAACCGGGTGCTCGCTGGGTGCTGTCGGTACGCGTGTAACACGCGGGCAGCCCGCCGCATAGTTTTCGCGACAGTGAAAGCCAAGCAAGCCGGTTTCGTAGGGTGGGCAAAGGCGCTCTTGCGCCGTGCCCACGTCTTCTCATCGAGCAGCCAAGACGTGGGCACGCTTCGCTTTGCCCACCCTACGAGAGTCTTCGAGTGGAAAGACCGCTTTCACTCCACCGGCTTGGGCGAGCGCTCCAGCAGAACCGTCTGAATGCCGCAGGTGCCGTTGCGCACCGTCATGATTCGCGTGCCGGGCTTGCGGCCGCTACGGACCTCGGTGACGTCGAGGCCGGCGGCGATCAGCCGGGCGCGCGTGGCGTCGATGTCGGCGACCCGCCAGCTCAGGCCCCAGAGCCGGTCATGCGCAAGGTCACCGCCGGCGACCGGCCGGCGGACCACCTCGACGATCAGATCGCCGCAGCGGAAGAACATCAGCTGGCCCCAATCCTGGTGCGAGCGGTCGAGCGCCAAATCGAGCCCGAGCCGTGCGCCATAGAGCGCGGCAGCGCGTTCGGAATCCTCGGTGGTGACGACGACATGGTCGAGTGCGTCGATCGGCGCGATGTCGGTCGCGGGGGAGAGCGGACGCTCGTCGGCCAGCTCGAGGAAGAACATGCGCACGCCGCGCGTAAGTTCCGTGGCGGCGCGCGTGCGCTTCCAGTGCAGGACGGCGCCCGACTCGTCGTCGCTGCTTTCGACCTCGGCAACCGGATCCGGGCTCAAGGCCACCCGCTGCAGCCGCCGGTGCATCCTGCTCATGTCTGCGACACGAAAGCACAGGCTGGCGAGCACGCCCTCCTGGTCGTCGAGCAGCGCACGCATGCGATCGGCCGTCACGCTGAAACCGCTCGGCGCCATCAATTCAATCGTCATGTTCTCGAGGGTGAACAGCACGCGGTCGGCACCCTCGCCGGAGTTCTGCCAAGCCGGCGCGCGGGCGAGCAGCGTCTGGTAGGCCGCCTTGGCTGCACCGATATCCCTGACCAGAGCGACGACGTGATCGAGGCCGGTGATCATATGTCCCCCTTTTGATCGACCCATTTATTGACCTGGAACCAATGCGCTGAAACACGGCGCTTGTCCGGGCTTGGCATTGCCCGGTGATGGTCGTATTCCGGCCTCATGCTGACCTCAAGCGCTTGGGGCGGCAGATTTGCGAATAATTTCAGCGATCCCTGAGCGGAACCGGTGCTACAGTAAGCGCGCCGGCCTGGACCACAAAGCGCATGACGGACAAGCAATGCAGGCTCTCTTCATCGGACAGACCTATATCGACGTCGTCTTCATCACCGACCACATGCCGACCGGGGACGAGAAGCACGTGGCCTCGGACTACGCGGTCTCCTTCGGCGGCAACGCGGTGACGGCGGCGTTCTGCTGCGCCAAGCTCGGCATCGTGCCGGATCTTATCGCCACCGCGGCCAATGACTGGCTGGGACGCATGTTCCAGGACATGTGCGCGAAATACGCGATCTCGCTGCACGGGCGGAAGGTCAACCAGTCCTCGCTCTCCTTCATCATGCCCAAGGACGGCAAGCGCGCCATCGTCCGCTGCCGCGACGACGAGCACATCCATCCCTTTCCGATGCTCAATCTCGGCGGCTGCCGCGCGCTGCACGTGGATGGTCATCAGCCCGATGCCGCGATCCACTACGCCAAGGTCTGCCGCGAGGCCGGCATTCTGACCTCACTCGACGGCGGCGGCCTGCGCACCAACACCCATGAGCTGCTGGAATATATCGACGTCGCCATCGTCGCCGAACGCCTGTGCGAGCAGATGGACCTGACGCCGGAGAAGATGCTCGACTATCTCAAGAGCCGCGGCTGCAGGATCGGCGGCATCACCATGGGCGAGAAAGGCCTGCTCTGGTACAACGAGACAGGCGCGGTCGAGATCATGCCGGCGATGCCGATTCCGCGCGAGCGCGTGATCGACACCAACGGCGCCGGCGACGTGTTCCATGGCGCCTATGTCTATTCCTACCTCGCCCATCCCGGCAAAAGCTGGCGCGAGCACTTTGATTTTGCCCGGGCCGCCTCGACCTTCAAGATCCAGCGCCTCGGCAACGAGGCCGGCTTGCCGACGCTCGTCGATATCGCCAAGGTCCGGCACGAGTTCGAGGTCAGGGTTTAGATCCAGATGGGGCGCGTTTTCGTCGCCGGCAGCATCAACATGGATGTGGTGGCGACCGCCGATCGCCACCCGCGCGTCGGCGAGACCGTCGCCGGCCGCGAGGTGCTGTATTTTCCAGGCGGCAAGGGGGCGAACCAGGCGGTGGCCGCGTCACGGCTTGGCGCGAAGACCACGTTGATCGGGCGATTGGGGAAGGATTCATTTGGCGCTGAGCTGAAGACGTTCCTCGGCGCGCAGGGTATCGACCTCGGCTCGGTGCGCGACGCCGACACGCATACTGGCACCGCGATCATCACCGTCGCCGCCTCCGACAATACGATTGTCGTCATCCCCGGCAGCAATGCCCTGGTCAGCGCGGATGATGTGGCGGACGTGCCGCTGGCGAAGGGCGATGTCGCGGTCAGCCAGTTCGAGATCCCGCTGCCGACGATCGCCGCGTTCTTCCGGCGCGCGCGCGAGGCCGGCGTCGTGACCGTGCTCAACCCGGCGCCGGCGCAAAACATGTCGAGTGAGCTGCTCGCGCTGGTCGATATCCTTGTGCTGAACGAGACCGAGCTCGGCTTCCTTGCTGGAGTGGAGCTTACGGACGCCGACGAGACCGCGAAGATCATCGACGTCGCGCGAAAACTTCAGGCGCGCGCGGACCAGAGCATCTGCATCACACTCGGCAAGCGCGGCGTGCTTGCGCTTGCGGGGCGCGAAGAGGTCGCCGTGCCCGGGCGTGCCGTGAAGGCGGTCGATACCACCGGCGCCGGCGATTGTTTTGTCGGCGCGCTCGCCGCGCAACTGGCCGACGGTGTGCCCTTGCGCGCCGCCCTCACCTTCGCCAACGCCGCCGCCTCGATCAGCGTACAGCGCATGGGCGCGGGGCCGTCGATGCCGACGGCCACGGAAGTGGCGGCGGTGCTGCGCGCTGGCTGATCACGCCAGCGCGCTCTTCAGATCGAAGCTCTCATCCGCGGCCTGCGCCGGCGTGATCGAGCGATTCATGCCCTGCAGCCTGCGGCCGAACATGTGGTCGCCGGCGCGGTTGATCGATTCGATGCCGAGCAGCGTCTCACTCTTGTAGCAGAACGCGGAAAACGCCTTGTTCGCGGCGCTGCCACGCAGCACGACGCGGTCGTAGCCGGTGGTGAGGCCTGATATCTGGAGCTTGTCGTCGCCCTGGTCGCTCCAGAACCAGGGATGGCTGTCGTACGGCTTCTTGTCGCCGGTCAGCCGCGCGGCGAGGCAGCGGGCGTGGTCGGTGGCGTTCTGCACCGATTCCAGCCGCAGCGATCCGCCGAAGCGGGGGCTTGCGAACAGTGCGCAATCGCCGATCGCGGAGATGTCAGGGTCAGCCGTCGACAGATATTCGTCGACGATGATGCCAGCGGCGACCGGCAGCCCGGCCTCAGCTGCAAGCTCGATGTTCGGCAGCACGCCGACGCCGACCACGACGAGGTCGGCGGGCAGATGCCGTCCGTCGCTCAGGGAGACCCCGGTGACCTTGCCGCCCTCCGCCTCGATCGAGGTCGCCTGCACGCCGAGATGGACGCGGATACCGGCCTCGCGATGGCGTTCCTGAAAATACTCCGACACCTCCGCCGTCACCGCGCGCGCCATCACGCGAGGGGCGAGTTCGAGCACGTCGACCTCGAGGCCCTTGATCCGGGCGGTGGCCGCGAATTCGAGACCAATGAAGCCGGCGCCGATCACCACGACCCGTGACTTCGAGGGCATGATCGCACGCAGCGCATCGCTCTCGTCGAGGATGCGCAAATATTTCACGTCGGGCAGATTGGCATTGGGCAGGTCGAGCAGCCGGTTGCGCGCGCCGGTCGCCAGCACGAGGTGAGCGTAGGCCAGCGTCTCGCCCGAGGCGAGCAGCACCTTGTGGCCGGCGCGATCGATCGACACTGCGCGGCCCGCGATCAGCTCGATCTTCTGGTCCTGATAAAATTTCTCCGGCCGGAACATCAGGCTCTCCGGCCCGGCCGAGCCCTTGATATAGGCCTTGGACAAAGGCGGCCGCTGATAGGGCAGATGCGCCTCGTCATTGATCAGGCAAATGCGCTGCGAAAAGCCCGCCTGGCGCAGCGATGCCGCGACCTGATAGCCGCCATGGCCGGCACCGACGATGATCACCGGACCGTCGCTCATTGGACAGCCCATTTCCGGAAGACACGAGCGTGACCCATGTCGTCTCCTCTCTCGCTGATTTTGATTGCTGGCCTTACGAGGAGCCGGCGCTCGTGTCCGTCCCTTGGCGAAGGCGGCCCCATTTGAGCCTATCGTTTCGCCCCGCGCAAGGGCGGCGGTCGGGGATTGTCACTCCTCCGCTTCTGCGATTTAGTCGCACGAACCACCTCATGCCGGGGATATTCCAGATGCCAGCTCCCATCTCCCTGCCCGATGATCCCGCCCTGCTGCGGATCGACGGCCCGATCGCAACCATCACGCTCAACCGTCCCGCCGCGTTCAACTCCATCAATCTTGCCATCGCGCAGAAGCTCGAGCAGCTCGCGGCCTATATCGAAGCCGATGACGACATCAGGGTCGTCGTGCTCGAAGGCGAAGGCCGTGCGTTCTCGGCCGGCGGCGATCTGCAGACGATTGGCGCCGCCGCCGAAGCGGGCACGGTGACGCCCGTGGTCGGCGAGCTCTTGAAGCACTATCACGCCTTCATCGAGATCGTCAGGCGCATGCCAAAGATCTCGCTGTCGAGCGTCCATGGCTCGGCCGCCGGCGCTGGCATGGGCCTCGCCTTCGTCACCGATCTCTGCATCGCCGCTGATGACGCCAAGTTCACGCCCGCCTATGCCAAGATCGGAGTGTCGCCGGACGGCGGCTCGACGGTCGGCATTGTCGGCACGGTCGGCTCCCGCCGCGCGCTGCAGATCTTCCTGTCCGAGGACAATTTTACCGCGCAGCAGGCCTATGAATGGGGCCTCGTCGCCAAGACGGTTCCGGCCGCCGAACTGAAGGCGGCCACGCGAAAACTCGCCGAACGTCTGGCACAGAACCCGCCGGCTGCAATCGCCGGCACCAAATCGCTGGTCTATCAGGCCGCCACCACACCGGTGAAACAGCAGCTCGATGCCGAGGAGCACAAGATCATCATGGCGATGAACACGGACGAATTTCGAAGCGCCGTGAAGAAGTTCACGAGCAAGTCGAAGTGACGACGCCAGCGCGTACGTTCTACGGCCTCCGTCACGGCGCGACCGACTGGAATCGCGAGGGACGATTCCAGGGGCGGACCGACAATCCGCTGAACGAGGACGGCCTGCGGCAGGCGCACGAGGCCGTGGACATGCTGCGCTGCGCAGGCATCAGCCGCATCGTCGCAAGTCCCTTGGCCCGCGCGGCGCGAACGGCCGAGATCATCGCGGCCGCAATCTCGGTGCCGCTGGCGATTGACGACGGCATCATCGAGTTCGACTTCGGGAGCTTTGAAGGCCTGCCCGTTCGCGACCTCATGATCAAGCACGGGGTCACGTCCGCGACGGGCCTCGTCTCGATCCTGCCGGCCGACGGCGAGAGCTGGGACGCCATGACGGAACGGTCGCTGGCTTGCGTCTCCGCGTGGCTCGACCGTCATCCCGGCGACGATCTCCTGTTCGTCTGCCATGACGCGGTGATGCAGGGGATGGCCAACGCGCTGTCCGGCAGCTACTTCAAGAACAGCCACGGCACGCCGTTTCGCTACGTCTGCGACGGCGCGCATTGGCGGGTCGAGCAAGTCGTTACTTTGGACAGATATAGCCCGTCCCCGCCGGCGACTTGAAGCAGCCGACCGATTCCGGCAGCACCTTCTGCGGCAGCCACAGCACCACGCTCGGGAAGTAGATCGCGAATGCGATCGTTCCCAGGAACACCAGATAGATCGGCAACGCAGCGCGTAGCGCTTTCGCGAAACTTATGCCGACGAATTTCGACGCCATCAGCAGCACCAGCCCGTAAGGCGGCGTGATCAGGCCGAAGGCGAGCGTGGCGATCAGCACCACGCCCATATGGACGCTATTGATGTCACCCGCCTCCGTCAGTGTGTTGACCAGCGGCATGAAGATGATGATAGTCGGCACCGGTTCGATGAAGTCGCCGACCACGGTGAAGAGCAGCACCATCAGCAGCATGATCAGATGCGGATCGTTACCTGCCATCGACGTGATGACGTCGGCGATGTAGCTCGCACCCCTGAGATAAGCGAGCATCCAGCCGAAGGCATTGGCTGCGCCGATGGTGACCAGCGGCAGCGAAAAGATCAGTCCGGCAATGCAGAAATCGTAAGGGATATTCTTGATGTGCCCGCGATTGAGCGCGGGGATCACGACCAGGACGATCCAGACCACGGCGACCACGCCGGCTTCCGTCGGCGTGAACCAGCCGGTCAGGATGCCGCCGAGCAGGATCACCGGGATCATCATCGGCAGCGCCGCATCGCCGGCGGCGAACACTACCTGCCGAAGCGGCGCGCGCGGCTTGCGCAGGCCCGAGGGGCCGAAGAAGTAGCAATAAAGCATCAGACCGAAGCCGATCATCAGGCCGGGCACCACGCCCGCCATGAACAGGCCCGCGATCGAGACGTTGCCGACCGCGCCATAGACCACGGCGGTAATGCTCGGCGGCACAAGCGCGGCGATAGTGGAGGCCGAGGCGATGATGGCGGCGATGAAGGCCGGATCATAGCCTTCGCGCTTCATCGGGCCGCCGAGCGCGCGGCTCATCACGGCGACGTCGGCGGTGGTCGAGCCCGACATCTCCGAGAAGAACATGCTGAAGACGACGACGACCTGCGACAGCCCGCCCCTGATATGCCCGACCAGCGACACCGAGAGGTTGGCTATTCGCACCACCACGTTGGCCGAGCTCATGAGCTCGCCGACCAGCAGGAAGAACGGGATCGCCAGCAGCGCCTCGGAATCGACGCCGTCAAAGATCTTCTGGATGATGGCGGCGAGCGAAACGTCGGACAGGAGCGCGCCGATGAAGACGCCGGCCATCAGCGAGAACGGCACGGGCACGCCGAGATAGCCGAACGACAGGAAGCAGATCGTCATCAACGCCAGAACAACAGGTGCGCTCATAGCTGCGCCCTCGCCTGCGCGTCGGTGACGATGGGCGTTCCATCCTCCTCTGGCGGCTCGGGATGGTCGAAGCCGTTGCGCAGGCCGTTGACCAGCTGCTCGATGGTGAACAGGCCGATCAGCACGCCCGACAGCGGGATGATCGCGTAGAGCGAAGCGATCGGCGTGCCCGACGGCAGGCGAAAGCTGCCGAAGCCGCGGAGGTAATTCTGATAGCCGTACCAGATCAGGCAGAAGGCGACGCCGAGCACGACGAGGCGGATGATCAGCTCGACGATCAGCCGCGAGGTGCCGTGCAAGGCCTCGGAGATCGCGGTGAGATAGAGGTGGTCGTTGCGGCGCGTCGCAGCGGCCGTGCCGATGAAGATCGCGTAGATGAACAGCGTCGAGGTGACCTCCTGGAGCCACAGCCAGGGATGACCGATGGTCCGGGTGACGATGTCCGCGGTGACCGACAGCGAGAAGCCGAAGCAGAGCACGCCGCAGAGGATCATCAGCGCGAGCTCAAGCCAGTCGAGCCAGCGCCATTTCAGGTGGCGTTGGCGATGCACAAGCAGTTTGTCGGCGATGGCCATAGTTGCTCCCGGCTGCAGCTTTCCGTCATGGCCGGGCTTGTCCCGGCCATCCACGCTCTTGGCGCGGCTCGAAGGGCAGAACGTGGATGCCCGGGACGCCTAGCGCGAAGACGCGCTTCGCGCTTCTGCCCGGGGCATGACGACCTCGCGAGCGGTCAGTTAATCGACCGGATCAGATCCTTGACCTTCTCGGCGTGCGGGCCGAGCTCCTTGGCGAGCTTGTCGAGATAGGGATCGGCGACCGTCGTGAAGGTCTTCTTGTCGACGTTGTCGACGATCTTCACGCCCATCTTCTTCAGCTTTTCGGCCGCGGTGCGCTCCAGCTCGAACGTCTTCGCCGGCTCTTTGGTGCTGATCTCGTTGGCCGCGGTCTGCACCCAGCCCTTTTGCTCGGCCGAGAGGCTTTGCCAGAGCTTGTCAGAGATGAACACCAGCGCGTTGTTGGCCTCGTGCTCGGTGATGTTGAGGACCGGCGCGACCTCGTAATGCTTGTTGACGAGGTAGACGTTGATGCTGTTCTCGGCGACGTCGACGACGCCGGTCTGAAGGCTCGTGTAGACGCTGCCGAACGGCATGTGCACGGTCTGGGCACCGTAGGCCGGGAACATGGTGTCCTCGGTCGCGGTCGCCTGCACGCGGATCTTGGCACCCTTGATGTCGCCGACGTTATGGATCTCCTTCTTGGAGTACATGTGGCGCACGCCCTGCGATCCGGTCGCTATCACGTGCAGGCCCTGGGTGGTCTCGTCGATCATGGCCTTGAGCGCTTCGAACACGCGGGGATCTGCGAGGCCCTTAACCACGTGGTTCTCGTCGCGGAACAGATAGTGCAGCGACATCACACCGGCTTGCGGCGAGATCGTCGCGGTGTTCGCGGAGGAGATAATGGAGAATTCGACGTCTCCGGCTTTCACGAGCTGGAGCACTTGCGGCTCCTGCCCGAGCTGCGCGCCCGGATACTGGTCGATGATCATGGTGCCTTTGCTCAACTCCTTGAGCTTTTCGGCAAAGATGTCGCCCGCGATGGAATAGCCGGTGTTGCGCGGCTGGTCGTAGGCGAATCGATAATGCTTCACCTCCTGCGCCCCCGCCCCGGTCACGAACAGCACGGCGGCCGCAGCCGCCAACCCACGCATGGATCGTGCAATCATCGTTTCCCCCTGTGTTATGCCCGCCGCTTGTGCGGTCTGAGCGCTCGTCGTTCGGTCAGCTTGTCTCGGTCTTCCCAGTCCTCTGCATGAAATCGAAGTCGCAGCCCTCGTCGGCCTGCATGATGGTCTCGTTGAACAGCCAGGCATAGCCGCGCCGCGCTTCATCGGGCGCAGCCGCCGGCTTCAATGCAGCGCGCCGGCGCTCCAGCTCGGCCGCGTCGACCAGTAGCTCGATGCTGCGCTTGGCCACATCGAGGCTAATCTTGTCGCCGTTTTTCACCAGCGCCAGCGGCCCGCCGACGGCGGATTCCGGGGTGATGTGCAGAACGATGGTGCCGAACGCGGTGCCGCTCATGCGCGCATCCGAAATGCGCACCATGTCCTTGGTGCCGCCGCGCGCGAGCTTCTTCGGGATCGGCAGGTAGCCCGCCTCCGGCATGCCCGGCGCGCCCTTCGGGCCGGCATTGCGCAGCACCAGCACGTCGTCGGCGGTCACGTCGAGATCGGGATCGTCGACCCGCAAGGTCATGTCCTCGACGGATTCGAACACGACGGCCCGCCCGGTATGCTTCAACAGCTTCGGGCTCGCGGCCGATTGCTTGATCACCGCGCCGCGCGGCGCGAGATTGCCGTGCAGGACGGCGAGGCCGCCTTCCGTCTTGATCGGATTGTCGCGCGGACGGATCGCATCCTGTCCCGGCACGTCCTCCGCATTGGCGACGACGTCGCGCAGCGTCTGGCCCGAGATGGTCTTGGCGTCGAGATCGACGAGGTCGCCGAGCTGCGCCAGCAGCTTCGGCACGCCACCGGCGTGGTGGAAGTGCTCCATATAGTGCTCGCCGGACGGCTTGAGATCGACCAGCACCGGCACCTCGCGGCCAATCTGGTCGAACACTTCGAGATCGAGCCGATGCGGCGAGCGATGCGCCATCGCGGTCAGATGGATCAGGCCGTTGGTGGAGCCGCCAATCGCCTGGAGCACGACCTGCGCGTTCTTGAAAGACGCGGGTGTCAGAAGCTCGCTCGGCTTCGGCCCCTTGGTCTTGGCCATTTCGGCGGCAACCTTGCCGCTCGCTTCCGCCAAACGAAAACGTTCGGCATGCGGCGCCGGGATCGTCGCGCTCATCGGCAGCGACAGGCCCATGGCTTCGATCATGCAGGCCATGGTCGAGGCCGTGCCCATCACCATGCAGGTGCCGACCGACGGCGCGAGGCGGCCGTTCACTGCTTCGATTTCGACATCGTCGATTTCGCCGGCGCGATACTTGCCCCAGAGACGGCGGCAATCGGTGCAGGCGCCCAGCACCTCGCCCTTGTGATGGCCGACCACCATCGGCCCGACCGGAATGACCACGGTCGGCAGGTCGGCGCTGATCGCGGCCATCACCTGCGCCGGAAGCGTCTTGTCGCAGCCGCCGATCACGATCACCGAATCCATCGGCTGGGCCCGGATCATCTCCTCGGTGTCCATCGCCATCAGGTTGCGCAGATACATCGAGGTCGGATGCGCAAAGCTCTCGGCAATCGAGATGGTCGGGAACACGAACGGCATCGCGCCCGACAGCATCACGCCGCGTTTGGCGGCTTCGATGATCTGCGGGACGTTGCCGTGGCAGGGATTGTAGTCGCTATAGGTGTTGGTGATGCCGACGATCGGGCGCTCCAGCGCGTCGTCGGAATAGCCCATGGCCTTGATGAACGCCTTGCGCAGGAACAGCGAGAAGCCGGCATCGCCATAGCTCGTCAGACCCTTGCGCAACCCACCCGTCATCATGCCACTCCTCAAGTTGCCATTGTGGTACAGCCTGAACCTCGATTGTCAATAAGCTTGGTCCATATTGTCGCATTTTCCGCCCATAAGCGCCCTCTTCGGCACAAATTATTGACAATCCGTCCCTTCCCTGCTCCACAGGGCGAGCCGGCCAGACGCCGGGAGGCCGAAGGCATGTCCGACATTGGCACCGCAGACAGCACGCCGGTCCGGCGCGACGATCCGGACGACGTCGTCGCGCGGCTGGAGGAGGACATCATCTTCGGTCGCCTGCCGCCGGGCGCGCGCCTGACTGAAGACGCGCTGATGTCGCGCTACGGCACCTCCCGCCACTTCGTGCGGCAGGCCTTGGTGGATGCGGAGCGGCGCGGCATCGTCCGCCGCGAGAAGAACGTCGGCGCCACCGTCCGGTTCTACTCAGCCGAGGAAGTCCGGCAGATCTACGAGGTCCGGGAGATGCTGACGCGGCAGGCCGCGCTGATGATCCCGCTGCCCGCGCCGCGAGTGCTGATCGACGAGCTCTCCGCGCTGCAACGGCAATATTGCGCGAGAGCCGATGCGCAGGATCTGCGCGGCATCCACGAAGCCAATGACGCTTTCCACCTCGCGCTGTTCTCGGCCTGCGGCAATCCTTATCTGGTCCGCTCGCTCCAGGACTACATGAACCTGACGCTGCCGATGCGCGCGAAGAACCTCGCCGACCGCGAAGGGCTCGCGCAATCGCGGCGGCAGCATGAGATGATGATCGAGCTACTCAGGGGACGCGACAGCTGGGCGCTGGCGCAGCTGTGTGTGGATCATATGCAGTTCAGCAAGAAGGACTATCTGGCGCGGATTGCGGACGAGGCCGGGCGCTAGTCGGCAAACTTCTGCTGCAGGCATCCATCACGGAACGCCGCTGCCCCGGGCGCGTTGGAAGGCCAAGCATAAGGCTCGGTCTTGGTTCGGACGCCGCGGGTGGCAGTTTCTCGCAGCATGTCACGCCCAAGGGAGGACTGACCGAGCAGGTTGAACAATGAGGGTCTGCGGAGCGATGCGGACCGGTTTGTTCATCGCATTGATTGCGGCGGCCTGGCTCGGCGGACAGGTCCAGGATTCTTTCGCGCAAAAGCGGCCGTCGGCTTCTCCGAGCGAATCCACGAAGGTGTCTCCGAGAAAGGAAGGCACCCCTAAGAAGGAAACGGGACGACCTGCGGACCCGTTTACGGTGGGATTTGTAACCGGTTCGCCGCAATGCACTGAATTCGCGATCGCTCAGGACATTGCGACCACGCTCGCCAGCGGCCAGGAGACCGGTCCTCATGGCCAGGTCGCATTGCGGGTCCTGCCCATCGTGGGAGACGGCGGTGTCCGCAACGTCCTTGATGTGCTCACCCTCGCAGGTGCCGACGTGGCGATTTCACCCGTCGTCCTCGTCGACCGGCTCCGGGAGACAAGGACCTTCGGGGATATTTCTGACAGGCTGACCTACATTGCCCCGCTCCATATCGAAGAGTTCCATCTTCTCGCACGGGCGGAAATCGGCAGCCTGACGGAGCTTTCGGGAAAGAGGGTCAATCTCGGGGACGACGGCAGTGCCGGCGCCATTCTCGGCCGCGAAGTGTTGAACCGTCTGGGCGTCAAGATCATGGAGTCGAACCTGGGACCGGAGGCCGCGCTGGATGGTCTGAGGAAGGGAGATCTCTCTGCCGCTCTGCTGGTCTCAGGAAAACCGCTCAGCTTCCTGACGCAGGTCTCGCAACTCGATGGTATTCACCTCCTGCCGATCCCCTACTTCAAGGAGCTGCTGCAACAAGATTATCTGCCATCGACGTTCCGCCACAAGGACTACCCGAATCTGATCGCCGCCGAAGCGAGCGTTGACACGATCGCGATCAAATCCGCCCTCTTCGCCTACAACTGGCCGAGCGGCAACGAGCGATTTCGGTTGCTGGAATTCTTCGTCCAGACATTGTTCACGCGCTTTCCCGAATTTCTCGGCGACGCCCATCATCCTAAGTGGCGCGAAGTAAACCTGGCCGCACAACTCCCCGGATGGCGACGATTCCGACCGGCAGAGCGCTGGCTCCAGCAGCAATCGGGAGGGGAAGCCGCGCTTCGCAAGGCGTTCGGCCGGTTCATCGAGGGAAAGCCAACTGCCGATCTACCTGATCGCGAAGAACTGTTTCGGGATTTCCTGCGCTGGAGAGAACGCAATCCGGCCAAGTGAGCAGACTTGGGCAAACAAAGCTCGGGAGGTATCGATGCGCAAAACCGTGGTGGGCGCAGCCCTTGTTGCGTTGCTCGCCTTGATCGCCGATGTGAGGCGCCCCGCCGCCCAATTTGCTCCCTTCTGGCCACAAGCGCCGCAGCTGCTCCCGGGCACAGCGCCACCGGCCGACGAGGTCGAAAAAACCAGGACGGCCCCTCACCGAAAGAAGGCACATAGAAAGCACAAAGTCGTTCGTCCACCGCCAAACCAGCGGGAGGTCGCGGAAAAAAACGGATACCAGCGGGTCAGCGATCTCGTGAACTTTCCGAAGTTCTTTCCGGGCCTCGGCATCATATTCGTCAAGCCCGACACCTTGCCGCTGGGGCCGTTCCTGACCTTCGATCGCAGGGACCGTCTGGTCGCGACCGTCTACATGGTCCCGAACAAGGACATCGACGATCACAAAACGTTGGAGGGGGCGGGGTCAGCAGGACCAGTTGACCACGTCAGCTTCTACTTCAACCCAGGTCACCCCGGCGTGGATGTGCCGCATTACCATGTGGTGCTCTGGCACGTGACCAAGAAACAGGAAGCGCGCGTTGCCAAATGACGTACGACAGGTCATGCGATCACGTCACTGACGATGTCAGTACCGCCTCAGCAGGCCACGCTCCACGCTGGTCTCGCCATAATCGGCGCAGGCTCTTTTGGGGTTTTGGATCAGGTCCGTTCGGACCCGCCTGAACGTTTTGCGGGCCGCGTCGGACACTTCGGGACGGAATTTGCGGGGATCGTAGCTCTCGCCGTCGCGGGCCTTGATGGCCGCGGCATAGGCGTCGATCATGGCCATCGCGACGTCGGGACTGCCGAGCAGCCGGGCGCCGAGTTGAACGCTGCCGCTGCCATCGACCTCGTAACCGTCGCATCGCTGTTCGAGCACCACGGATGCGGTGTCGAGTTGATCGAGGAACGCCGCCTCGGCGTCGCTGAGCGCTGCGGCTCGCGCTGAACTAGACACTGTCATCGCGAACACCGCGATGACTGGCAATTTGATTTGCATTGTCGTGGGTCTCGCTGGCGATGGCCGAACTATGATCGTACAGATCGAGAACCAGACGATGAGGGCAAGGTTGATCTAGATCAACGGACCGTCATGCCCGGGCTTGTCCCGCCGGCGCGGCCGAAGCCGCTTCGGCGACGCGAGGCCCGGGCACCCACGTTCTTTGGGCCGCGTGGCAAGGCGTAGATGGCCGGGACAAGCCCGGCCATGACGACAGGCCCTACCGCGTCTTCCAATCAATAATCCGGTCCGGATCCGCATCGAACTCCATGCTGCAGAACGTGCCGCCCTGGAAATAATCCCCGACCGGATCCGGCTTCAGCTTGGCCTGCTCGGCCAACGCGTGCGCGACGTGATCCTCTGAGCGGCCGGTGGGGCGATAGCCGAATTCGTAGGCGCGGTGGTTGTCCCACCAGGCGCGCTCGTTGAGGGATGCACCGTAGAAGATTTCGAAATGGATGTCGGGATGCTCGAGCCCGATGCGGCAGAGCTGCACGAGGTCGTCGGGCTTGAGCCAGATCGAGAGCCGGCGCTGATCGAGCGGCATGTCGCCGAAATTGCCGATGCGCAGGCACGTCACCTTCATCCCGTGCTTGTCGGCGTAGAGCGCGCCGACAGCCTCGCCGAACACCTTGCTGACGCCGTAGCGCCCGTCGGGACGCGGGGTGACGTCGGTGCCGATCTTGTGGTGGCGCGGATAGAACCCGACGGCGTGGTTCGACGAGGCGAACACCACGCGCTTGACGCCCTTGCGGTAGGCCGCCTCGAACAGATTATAGCCACCGATGATGTTGGCTTGGAGGATCTGATCCCAGCTGCCTTCGACCGAATAGCCGCCGAAATGAATGATGCCGTCGACGCCCTCGCAGATCGCCTCGCACTGCGCGAGATCGGCGAGGTCCGCCGCCTTGAACTTCTCGTTCGCGCCGAGATCGGCGGGCGGCTTGATGTCGGACAGCAGGAGATCCGAATAGATCGGCGGCAGCAGTCTTCGCAGGCTCGTGCCGATTCCGCCCGAAGCTCCCGTCATCAAAATACGCGGCATGTCTTCCCTCGCCTGTGGTGACCGATTTGCGGTCACATGTCTCTAATGATAGCAGGATTGTCCAGAGGGAACGAAACGAGAGAACCGACATGAATGAGGCATCGTCCCACACCCAGGAGCGGCCAGGCTGGCGGCCGGCGACGTATTACCCCGACCCGGCCATTCGTGCACTCGATCCCCGCTTCGAAAAATACTGGCTGAAACTGTCGGCGGTGGAACGGCTGGCGACCGGCCTGCGCTGGGCCGAGGGTCCGGTGTGGTTCGGCGACGGGCGCTATCTCCTGTGCAGCGACATCCCGAACCAGCGCATCATCAAATGGGAGGAAGAGACCGGCGCGGTCTCCGTGTTCCGCAAGCCCTCCAATTTCGCCAACGGCAACACGCGCGACCGCCAGGGCCGGCTCGTCACCTGCGAGCATGGCGGGCGGCGCGTGGTGCGCACCGAATACGACGGCAGCATCACCGTGCTGATGGATCAATTCAACGGCAAGCGGTTGAACTCGCCGAACGATGTCGTTGTTAAATCGGACGGCTCGATCTGGTTCACCGATCCGACCTTCGGCCTGCTCGGCAATTATGAGGGCTACAAGGCCGAGCCCGAGATCGACCCGAACGTCTACCGGCTTGATCCCGCGACCGGCAAGGCGACCATCGTCGCAGAGGGCGTGCTCGGGCCGAACGGGCTGTGCTTCTCGCCGGACGAGAAGACCCTCTATGTCGTGGAATCCCGCGGCGTGCCGAACCGAAAAATCCTCGCCTATGACGTCTCGGCTGACGGCACCACAATTTCCAACAAGCGCGTCCACATCGATGCAGGTCCTGGCACGCCGGACGGCATGCGCTGCGACATCGACGGCAATCTCTGGTGCGGCTGGGGCATGGGCGATCCCGAGCTCGACGGCGTCGTGGTGTTCGCGCCCGACGGCGTCATGATCGGCCGCATTGCGCTGCCCGAGCGCTGCGCCAATCTCTGCTTCGGCGGCGTCAAGCGCAACCGCCTGTTCATGGCGGCGAGCCAGTCGATCTATGCGTTGTATGTGAACACGCAGGGTGCGCTCGGCGGCTAGCGCCGCACTCGTAGGGTGGGCAAAGCGAAGCGTGCCCACCACTGCTCGCTTGTGGCGTGATGGTGGGCACGTCGCTTCGCTCCTTTGCCCACCCTACGGCACCTCGCCGTGTCGCGACACGCCGCCCAAAACAAAAACGCCGGAGCGGTTGCCCGCTCCGGCGCTTTGTTTGTTCAGTCGCGGAAACCTACGCCGCGTTGAAGCCGGCGACGGCCTTCACTTCGAGGAAATCCTCGAGGCCGTACTTGCCCCACTCGCGACCGTTGCCCGACTGCTTGTAGCCGCCGAACGGCGCGGTGCGATCGTTGGGCACGCCCTGGAGGTTGACGTTGCCGGCGCGGATCTGGCGGCCGACGCGCTTGGCGTCCTCGACCGAGGCGCCCGTGACATAGCCGGCGAGGCCATACGGCGTGTCGTTGGCGATCTGCACGGCTTCCGCTTCGTCCTTGGCGCCGATGATGGTCAGCACCGGTCCGAAGATCTCCTCGCGCGCGATCGTCATGTCAGGGGTGACGTCGGCGAAGATGGTCGGACGGACATAGAAGCCCTTGTTGACGCCTTCGGGCAGGCCCGGGCCGCCGGCGACGAGCGTTGCGCCCTCGTCGATGCCCTTCTTGATCAGGCCTTGGATCTTGTCCCACTGGCCGCGGTTGACGACGGGGCCGATGGTGGTGCCCTCGGCGCGGGGATCACCGGCCTTGGTCTTGTCGGCGACGGCCTTCGCGATCGCGGCGACGTCCTTCATCTTGGACAGCGGCACGATCATGCGCGAGGGCGCGTTGCAGGACTGGCCGGAATTGTTGAACATGTGCATCACGCCGCCGGTCACCGCCTTCGTGAGGTCGGCGCCTTCGAGGATGACATTCGGCGACTTGCCGCCGAGCTCCTGGCTAACGCGCTTCACGGTCGGCGCGGCGCGCTTGGCCACGTCGATGCCGGCGCGGGTCGAGCCGGTGAAGGAGATCATGTCGATGTCGGGGTGCTCGCTCATGGCGGCGCCGACCTCGGGGCCGAGGCCGTTGACGAGGTTGAACACGCCCTTGGGCACGCCGGCTTCATGGAGGATCTCCGCGAAGATCAGCGCCGAGGTCGGGGTGAACTCCGACGGCTTCAGGATCATGGTGCAGCCGGCGGCGAGCGCGGGCGCGACCTTGCAGGCGATCTGGTTGAGCGGCCAGTTCCAGGGCGTGATCATGCCGACCACGCCGATCGGCTCGCGCAGCACCATGGCGGTGCCGACCGGCTCCTCGAAATGATAGTTCTTGAGCACGTCGAGCGTGGTCATGAGATGGCCGAGGCCGGCGCCGGCCTGGAGCTTCTCCGCCATCGGCAGCGGGGCGCCCATCTCGTCGGAGACGGCGGCGCCGATCTCCTTGAGGCGGCCCTTGTAGACCTCGATGACCTTGGTGAGCAGCGCGACGCGCTCATCACGGCTGGTCTGGGAGAAGGTTGCGAAGGCGCGCTTGGCGGCGGCAACCGCCTTGTCCACGTCGGCCTTGGAGCCCAGAGCAACCTCGTACATCGCCTCTTCCGTCGCGGGATTGACCACGGCGGTGGACTTCTTGACGGCGGGATCGACCCAGGCGCCGTCGATGTAGAATTGCATGCGATTGACCATCGTTAACCTCTTTTTGGGGGCATGTGGGGGCGTTTCGGCAGGCATCCTTGCACGAAAGCGCCGGCAATTGAACCCGCCATATGCGGGGCCAGCGTTGCGGCGGACGCGCGGAATATGGGACGCGATTTAAAGCGAGGCAAGCGGCCTGGGTCCCGGCTCTGCGTCGCGACATTTCATGTCGCGCCTTGTCCGGGACACGAGATTGGAGTGAGTCCAACCAGGCTCGTGCCCCGGACGCGGCGCAGCCCTACTTCAGCGGTGCGTTGCAGAGCCGGGACCCATGCGACCGGTTACCTCGACTACACCGCCATCTTCCGATGCAGCACCGGCGCGCCGGTGGTGAGGCTTTCGGCCGCATCGATGATGGCGTTGGCATCGATGCCGTAGTGCCGATACAAGTCAGCGATCGTGCCGGTCTGGCCGAACTGCTCGACGCCGAGCGCCTCGACGCGGTGGCCGCGGACGCTGCCGAGCCAGCCGAGTGCGGAAGGATGGCCGTCGATCACGGTCACGATGCCGCAGTCGCGCGGCAGCGGCGCCAGCAGTTTTTCGATGTGGCTGAGATGCTGCACGCCGCGGCGATCCCGCCGCAATTTCCGTGCGGCGGTCCAGCCCGCATGGAGGCGGTCCGCCGAGGTGATCGCGAGCAGGCCGATGTCGCGCCGGCTCTCGCCGATGAAGCCGGTCGCCTCGATCGCCTCAGGTGCCACCGCGCCGGTATAGGCGATCACGACTTCGGCATTCGGGCCCGGCTTGCGCAGCCAATAGGCGCCGTCGGTGATGCCCTGCTGCAGCTCCGGTGTCATGATCCGCTGCGCCTGCTCGATGCTGCGCGTCGAGAGACGCAAGTACACCGAGCCGCCCTCGCCCGCTTCGCGCTGCATGTGCTCAAAACCGAAAGCCATGATCACGGCGAGCTCGTCGACGAAGGCCGGCTCGAACGAGGCGAGCCCGTCCTGAGCCATGCCGATCAGGGGCGTTGCAATCGACTGGTGCGCGCCGCCCTCGGGCGCGAGCGTGATGCCTGACGGCGTCGCCGCCACCATGAAGCGCGCATCCTGGTAGCAGGCGTAGTTCAGCGCATCGAGCCCGCGCTCGATGAAGGGATCGTAGAGCGTGCCGACCGGCAGCAGCCGCTCGCCGTTGATCTGGTGCGACAGCCCGAGCGCCGAGAGCATGATGAACAGGTTCATCTCGGCAATCCCGAGCTCGAGATGCTGGCCCTTGGGCGAAAAGTCCCAGTTGAACGTGGAGGGAATTTTCTCGCTGCGGAATAAATCCGCCTTTTCGGCGCGCGCGAACAGGCCGCGCCGGTTCACCCACGGACCGAGATTGGTCGAGACCGTGACGTCGGGCGAGGTGGTGACGATGCGCCTCGCCAATTCACTGTCGCCGCGGGCGATCTCGTTCAGCACGAGACCAAAGCCCTGCTGGGTCGACATCTGCGGCGACGGCTTGAACGCGAGCTGCGGGGGCACCTCGACGACCGGCGCGGTCAGCCGGCGGCCGTCCTGGTTGAACGGCACGCGCGCGAGGAACGCGTCGAGCTCGGCGGCGGATTGCGCGAGGCCTTCGTACTTCTCCCATTCATGCCCGGCCCGGATGTTCTGGCTGTCGCGATATTTTTCCATTTGCGCGACCGTCATCAGGCCGGCGTGATTATCCTTGTGGCCCTGGAACGGCAGGCCGACGCCCTTGATGGTGTAGGCGATGAAGCAGACCGGGCGATCGTGATCGATGGATTCGAACGCCTCCAGCATGCTCGCCATGTCGTGGCCGCCGAGGTTCGACATCAGTGCCAGCAATTCCTCGTCGCTGCGCCTGTCGATCAGTTTCGTGATCGGGCCCTGGTCGCCGATCTCGTCGTGCAGATGTTTTCGGAACGCTGCGCCGCCCTGGAAGCAGAGCGCCGCGTAAAGCGCATTCGGGCAATTGTCGATCCAAGCTTTAAGCGCCTCGCCGCCGGGCTCGGCGAAGGCCTCGCGCATCAGGCGACCGTATTTCACGATGACGACGTCCCAACCGAAATTGCGGAACATGGTCTCGAACTTTTCCCAGAGCCCTTCGCGCACGACGGCGTCGAGCGACTGGCGGTTATAGTCGACCACCCACCAGGTGTTGCGCAGGCCGTGCTTCCAGCCCTCGGCGAGCGCCTCCCAGATATTGCCCTCGTCCATCTCGGCATCGCCGACCAGCGCAATCATCCGCCCTTCGCGGCGATCCTTCATCCAGCCATGCGCCTTGACGTAATCCTGCACCAGCGAGGCGAACAGCGTCTGCGCGACGCCGAGGCCGACCGAGCCGGTGGAGAAATCGACGTCGTCGACGTCCTTGGTGCGCGAGGGATAGGACTGCGCGCCCTTGAAGCCGCGAAAGTTCTCCAGCTTCTCGCGGCTCTGCCGGCCGAACAGATACTGGATGGCGTGGAACACCGGGCTCGCATGCGGCTTCACCGCGACGCGATCCTCGGGACGCAGCACGTGGAAATACAGCGCCGACATGATGGTCGCGAGCGAGGCGGACGAGGCCTGATGTCCCCCGACCTTCAGGCCGTCGGAATTGGGGCGGATGTGGTTGGCGTGGTGGATGGTCCAGGACGACAGCCACAGCGCCTTGCGGCTCAGCGCGGTCAAGGTGTCGAGGCGGGCGGTATCGACGGGCATGGCAAGGCTCCCGGAAAACAGGTGGCGCGATGATACGCCCGTGGGAGGCGCCAAACTTCTCAATTTTTCGCGCAATACCTGCCGATATTGGGATACCATACTAATAATCCCCCGGAATTTGAAGGTCTATCCCAATGCCAGAGCTCGACGCCATCGACCGCAAAATCCTCGCGTTGCTTCAGGCCGACAGCCGGCTGACCATGCAGGAACTCGCCGACAAGGTCGGGCTCTCGGTCTCGCCCTGCCATCGCCGGGTCAAGCTGCTGGAGGAGCGCGGCGTCATCAGCCGCTACGTTGCGACCGTGGATCAGAAGGCGCTCGGCCTGCATGTCAGCGTCTTCATCTCGATCAAGCTGGCGCGGCAGAAGGAGGAGGACCTCAACCGCTTCGCGCGCGCGATCTCGAAATGGGACGAGGTGCTGGAGTGCTATCTGATGACCGGCAACCGCGACTATCTGCTCCGCGTCGTCGCCGCCGACCTCGCCTCCTACGAGACCTTCCTGAAGACCAAGCTGACCCGGCTCGACGGCATCGCCTCGATCGAGTCAAGCTTTGCACTGAGCCAGGTGAAATACTCGATCGCGCTGCCGGTGTGACCTGCCTCAGCGTGACAGAGCGGCTGTCACATGGACGCAACAAACCCCGCCGATGGTCGTTGGTAACACTGGCACCCTAGCCGAGAGAAGAAGCCCATGACCGCATCCGACCGCACCTTCCAAACCGCCAAGCGCGAGCGCATCATTCAGGAGATGGCCGACGACCTCGACGAGGAGCTGGAGATGGAGCTCGATGACACGAGGCTCGACGAGCTCCTGGACGAAACCGACACACCGGGTCCGACGGTCGATCGCAAGCTCTATTTCCGGGAGCTGCTGCGGCTCCAGGGCGAGCTGGTCAAGCTGCAGGACTGGGTGCAAAGCGAGCGCAAGAAGGTTGTCGTGCTGTTCGAGGGCCGCGACTCCGCCGGCAAGGGCGGCGTCATCAAGCGCATTACCCAGCGCCTCAATCCGCGCATCTGCCGCGTCGCGGCGCTGCCGGCACCGAGCGAGCGCGAGCGCACGCAATGGTATTTCCAGCGCTACGTGTCGCACCTGCCCGCCGGCGGCGAGATCGTGCTGTTCGACCGCAGCTGGTACAACCGCGCCGGCGTCGAGCGCGTGATGGGCTTCTGCTCGGAGGAGGAGTACCAGGAATTCTTCCAGACGGTGCCGGAGTTCGAGCGCATGCTGATCCGCTCCGGCATCATCCTGGTCAAATACTGGTTCTCGATCACCGACGACGAGCAGCAGTTCCGCTTCACCATGCGCATCAAGGATCCGCTCAAGCAGTGGAAGCTGAGCCCGATGGACGTCGAGGCGCGCAGCCGCTGGGAGGCGTACACCAAGGCCAAGGAGACGATGCTCGAACACACGCACCTGCCGGACTCGCCGTGGTGGATCGTCGATGCCGTGGACAAGAAGCGCGCGCGGCTCAACTGCATCGCGCATCTCCTCAGCCAGATCCCGTATCAGGAGGTCGCTCGCGCGCCGGTGATGCTGCCGCCGCGCGTCCGCCACCCCGACTATCAGCGCGGCCCGGTTCCGCCGGAGATGTACGTGCCGGAGAAGTATTGAGCGAGATCTCGTAGGGTGGGTTAGCCCTGCGACTGCGCGAAGCGCAGTTCGCACGGCGTAACCCACCCTACGCAGTAACGTCACCGCCACGGCTGCACGATGATCTTGGTGTGGGCTTCAGGGTTGGCGAGATCGGCGAACGCCTTGGCGACGCCGTCGATGCCGACCTCGGCCGTGACCATCGCCGCCGCATCCACCTGTCCTTCCGCGATCAGCCGCAGCGAGCCTGCGAATTCGTCCGGCGTATAACCGAGCACATATTGGACGTTGAGCTCCTTCATGATGCCGAGCATGGGTTCGCTCTTGTCGGTCTCCATGCAGACGCCAACCACGACGACCCTGGCATCGCGCGGCGCGCCTTCGAATACCTGCTGCAGCAGCCCGGGCACGCCGACGCATTCGAAGATGATCGCGGGCTTCAGCGCCGGCAGCATGGCCTGGAACGGCGGCCGCGCGGCCTTCTCCGCATCCGACATCTGCGCGTGCTCGGCCCAGGTCGCATAGGGCTGCGACACCCTGGGATCGACGACGACGTCGGCGCCGAGCTTTGCCGCGAGCGCGCGGCGCGCCGGCGAATAGTCGGCGGCGACGATCGGGTGCAGCCCCTTGATCTTCAGCGCCGCGATCACTGCGAGCCCGACAGGGCCGCAACCGATGACGAGCGGCACCTCGCCGCCCCGGATATTGGCCTTCGCCACGGCGTGAACGCCGACTGCGAGCGGCTCGGTCAACGCCGCATGTTCCGGCGCAAGACCGTTGGGCACTTCGAGCAGGAGCGGCTCGCTCAAAACCATCTGTTCCGCATAGCCGCCGACGAAGTCGTTGGAATAGCCGATCCCCTTGATGCCTTCCGGCGTCACCAGCGCGGGCAGCGAGCAGACATGCGTCCCCGGTTTGAGCTTGCGTTCCGTGCCGGGGCCGTAATCGACGATCTCGCAGCAGAATTCGTGACCGAACACGACGTCACGCGACAGATCCATCGGCGTGCGACCGGTCTTCCTGGCCATCTCCACCATCCGCGGCGCATGCTGGCGCGCATGAAGGTCGGAGCCGCAGATGCCGCAGGCGAGCGTCTTGACCAGCACCTGGCCGGGGCCCGGCTTCGGCTCCGCCATCCTGTCGACGACAATCTCACCGTTCCTGAAAATCGCAGCGCGCATTCGGCTCCTCCCGTATTGTTGGAGCCGTTGATAGCACGTAACAGGGCGCGCGAACTTGCGTCAGGGGTTCGGGGAACGCTCTTCCAGCACCAGCAACTGGGCGCGGCGGATACGCTCGCGATGGGCGATGTAGAGGCCGCTAGCGACAATGAAGGCGGCGCCGACGACCGTCCAGAGATCGGGGACCTCGCCGAAGATGAAGAAGCCGAGAATGCTGACCCACAGCAACTGCGTGTAGGAGAACGGCGCCAGCACCGAGGCATCGCCATAGCGATATGCCAGCACGATGATCCACTGGCCGACGGTGGAGGCGACGCCGATCACGATGCCAAGCCCGATCGCGGTCCAGCTCGGCGTGACCCAGACGAACGGCACCATCACGGACAGGATCGCAACGCCCGTGAGCGCGGAATAGGCCATCGTGGTGAGCACGGCTTCACGCCCGCTCATCATCCGCGTCAGGATCAGCGCGGCAGCCCAGCAGAACGCAGAGACGATCGGAAAGAACGCGGCGGCGTGAAATGCGCTCGTGCCCGGCCGCAGGATGATCAGCACGCCCGTCAGGCCGATCGCGGTCGCGATCCAGCGGCGCATACCGACCTTTTCGCTGAGGAATATGATCGACAGCGCGGTGACGAACAGCGGCGAGACGAAGCCGGTGGCGGAGGCTTCCGCAATGGGCAGGAAACTCAGGCCGGTGATGAAGAACAGCGAGGAGCCGAGCAGCGCGGCACCGCGCATCAGCTGCAGGCCGAACCGCTCGGTGCGCATGGCATGGAGCGGCGAGCCCGGCAGCATCACCGGCGTGAACATCAGCGCGAAGGTGACGAAGCGGATCCAGGTGATCTCGATCGACGGCAGGCTGGTCGAGAGATATTTCGCGGTGGTGTCGGAGCAGCCGAGGAAGATCGTCGACAGCAGCACCAGCGCAATGCCCTTGAAGGGATGGTCGACGCGCGCAGGCGCGCGGCGAGCCTTCTGCTTCTTCTCCGGCACGGGCATGGGGATACTGTCGAGCCTTGCGGCTGCGGCGGGCGGCGGTGTCACGGCTGGAACCCGGGAAAATGCGAATCGAGAACGATTGTAAAAAACGACAATTGCGCCGCGCTCACAACTTCCGAAAACAGGATGCCGATATGCGCGAGCCGCCGCGCGCGTCAATGCTCCGTTAATAATGGCCGTTTGTGCATTACAGCATGGGCAGGCTGCGCGGCTTCGGACCGCGCGGAAACGCCGCATCCAACGCCGAAATCTCGTCTTTCGTCAGCGCGAGATCACCGGCGGCCGCATTCTCGCCGGCATGTTCGGCAGACGAGGCCTTCGGGATCGCGAACACCGTAGTCGCACGGGTGAGGAAGCTGAGCGCGACCTGACGCGGTGTCGCACGACGCTCTTCGGCAATGCGTGCCAACACGGCGCCGCCCTTGCTGCGCGCATCCGGAAAATCGTCGTGACCGAACGGCGAGTAGGCGACGACGGCGACGCCATGCTGATCGCACCACGGGATCACCGCATGCTCGATCGCGCGTTCCTTGAGATGATAAAGCACCTGATTGCAGGCGATACGGCCTTCGCCCGCGACGTCGAGAATTTCGTCGAGATCATCGGCATCGAAATTGGAAACGCCCCAGGATTTGATCTTGCCTGATTTCACCAGTTCCTCGAACGCGGCGACGGTGTCTTCGAGCGGATAGGAACCGCGCCAGTGCAGGAGATAGCAATCGAGATGATCGGTCTTCAGCCGCTTCAGCGAACGCTCGCAGGCTGTGATGGTGCCGCTACGCGAGGCGTTGCTCGGCAATACCTTGGAGACGAGAAACACCTCATCACGGCGACCCGCGATCGCATCGGCAATGACGAGCTCGGCATCGCCATACATTTCGGCGGTGTCGATGTGCGTCATGCCGAGATCAAGCCCGCGCTGGAGCGCCGCGACCGCGCGCTTGCGGTCGCCATGGTCGAGATACCAGGTGCCCTGCCCGATGACGGAGACGTTGGCACCGGTTTTGCCGAAAGGGTTTGTGTTCATGTTTGCTCCGCTGTCGCTCCTCCGCTCGGGCAACCGCCACAAGGCTCAGGAGTTCAATCCGCTGATATCAGCAACCAGCACGCTGCCGGTCGATGACTCCGTGATATAGAGACGATCCTTGTTGGCGCCACCGATCGCCACATTCGTGCAATTCGGCCCCGCGCACGACTTGATCCGCGCAAGCAATTCGCCGTTCGGCGCAAACACGAAGACGTGGCCGAGCGAGGCATGGCCGACGAACAGGCGGCCCTTGGCGTCCATGGTCAAGCCATCGGGACCGCTGGTGCCGAACAGCGAGCAGAAGCGGCCGACCTTGGACACGCTGCCGTCCTTCATGAACGGCAACCGCCACACCGCGTTGTCGCGCGTCATCGCGACGAACAACACGGTTTCGGTTGGGTCGAGCACCAGGCCATTCGGACTGATACCGGTGTCGATCAGGCAATCGAGCCTACCATTCGATGCCAGCCGATAGACCCGGCCACTCGGATCATGCAGACCGGTCTGCCCCTGATCGGTGAAATAGATGTCACCGTTGGAAGCAAGATGCAGGTCGTTGCAACCGCGGAACGATTCTGAATTGCGCGCGGTCAGGACGGGCTTGATGCGGCCGGCCTTGGGATCGAGCTCCATGATGCCGTGACTGTAGTCGGCCACCAGGATGCGCCCGTCCGCGGCGATCTTCAGTCCGTTCGGCCAGCCCTCATATTCGGCGACCAGCGACCACTCGCCGTCAGCCGCGATGCGAAAGATGCGGCCGAAGGGAATGTCGACGATGTAGAGATTGCCGTCCGTGTCGAAGGAGGGCCCCTCGATGAAGCTGTCGGTCGGTACATTCGGCCGGTTGGCGTCAGCCCAATCGGTTCGCACGCCCTTGCGGCGAAACTTTTCGGGCATGGTGGAGAAAAGCCTTGTTTCGATCAGGCGCGGCGGCGTTTCCAGGTACATCATTGTTGTTATGGATTGCTGAGAGGGAAGCCGCGGCACCATAGGGCACAATCGAGGGCGCGTCGATTGGTGCGGAGGAATGGCGCCTCGCCCTCACTGTCATTCCCCGCGAAAGCGGGGAATCCAGTAGGCCGCGGCCTCACCGCTTCATCACAGATGTCTCGGCGTACTGGATCGCCCGGTCAAGCCGGGCGATGACAGCTGAGTCTAGGCGACGACCGAGAACCTCGCCCCTACCCCACCGCGCCCGCGACCTTCGCCTGCTTCACCGGCGCCACGTCCGTCGTCGCGATCAGGCGCTTCAGTTCCGGAATGCAGGAGCCGCAATTGGTGCCGGCCTTGAGCTTGGCGCCGATCTCGGCAGCCGAGCGCGCGCCGGCCGCGATGGTCTCGCAGATGGAGCCGCGGCCGACGCCGAAGCAGGCGCAGACGATCGGCCCGGTCGAGGCGGCGCCCTCGCCGGACTTGCCTGACAGCAGCATGCGACGCTGATCGTCGGTGACGAGGTCGGCCACGAACAGGCTCTTCACCACCTCCCAGTCGCCCGCATCATGCGCGGGGCCGACGAACAGGCAGGTCTCGATCTGATCGCCCGCGAACGACGCCGCACGATAGACCCCGCCGCCGAAGTCGCGATAGTCGGCAACGTCCTCGCCGGCGACGCTCTCGAGCCAGGCCGGCCAGCGCGAAAGGTCGGCGTTGTCGGCGAAGAGATAGCCGAAGCCGCCGGTGACCGTGACGCGGGTCCACAACAGGTTCGGCGGCAGATCGAGCTGCTTCCGCGACAGCGCAAAGCCACGGAAGACGAATTCGTAAGGCGCGATCGCAGCCGGCGTCGCCTTTGATTCCGGCTGCCCCGAGAACGGATCGGTGAAGGACTGCACCAGCGCTCCGACGCGGCCATGCGAGGCATTCATTGCGCTCCAATGGATCGGCGCGAACAATGTGCCGCGCTGAGTGCCGTCACTGACGACGACCTTCAGGATGCACTGACCGTAATCGGTGGTAACGCGGGCAAAGCCGTCGTGAACGATACCGTATTTGCCGGCATCATCAGGATGGATCTCGACGAAGGGCTCCGGCAGATGCGCGCCAAGGCGCTGGCTGAGACCCGTGCGCGTCATGGTGTGCCACTGGTCGCGGATGCGTCCGGTGTTGAGCCTGAGGGGGCGCGAGGCGCCGGTCTCGCCGCGCAGCGACGGCACCTCCGGTGCAACGAAGCGGCCCTTGCCGTCATTGGTGAAGAAGCCGCCCTTCGCGAAGAAGCGATCGCCCGGCATTCCGCCTTCACGCACCGGCCACTGTACCGGCTTTAGGGCATCGAAGCCTTCGTCCGAAAGCGAGGTCAGCGCGCCGATGTCGAAATCGCGGCTGCCCTCGTTCTCGAAAGTCGAGAGCGCGGCGTGCTCGCGGAAAATCTCGGCCGCCGATTTGTAATTGAAGCTGTCGCCGAAGCCGAGGCGCTTTGCCGTCTCGCTCAGGATCCACCAGTCCGGCCGCGCCTCGCCCGGCGCCGGCAGGAACGAGCGCTGGCGCGAGATGCGGCGCTCGGAGTTGGTCACGGTGCCCGACTTCTCGCCCCAGGCGAGCGCCGGCAGCAGCACATGCGGACCGGCATCGACCGTGTCGTTGGAGAGCACGTTCTCGGACACCACGAACAGCTCGAGCTTCTTCAACGCCTCGCGCACGAAGTCCGCATCGGGCAGCGACACCGCGGGATTGGTGCCCATCACCCAGAGCGCCTTGACCTCGCCGCGATGGATGGCCTCGAACAGCTGCACCGCCTTCAACCCCTCATGGGTGGCGATGCGCGGCGCCTTCCAGAACCGCCTGACACGATCGATGTCGGGCGGCGTGAAGCCCATATGGGCGGCGAGCATATTGGCGAGACCGCCGACCTCGCGGCCGCCCATCGCGTTGGGCTGGCCGGTGAGCGAGAACGGCGAGGCGCCGGGCTTGCCGATGCGTCCCGTCGCGAGGTGGCAGTTCAGGATCGCGTTGACCTTGTCGGTGCCCTGTGCCGACTGGTTGACGCCCTGCGAATACAGCGTGACGACGCGGTCCGTGTCGCGGAACATCTTGAAGAAGGTGGCGACATCCTGCTCGGAGAGGCCCGTCGCGAGCGCCGTCGCAGTGACGCTGCCGGCGATGCTGCGCGCACGCGCCAGCGCGTCGTCGAAACCGCTCGTGTTCTGCGCGATGTAGTCCTGGTCCAGCGCGCCGCTGTCGGCGAGGTGGACAAACAGGCCGGAGAACAGCGCGGTATCGGTGCCGGGCTTGAGACCGAGGAACAGATCGACATCGCTTGCAGTGTCGGTGCGGCGCGGATCGATCACGATCATGCGCGCGCCACGCTCTTGCCGGTTCTTCAGCATGCGCTGGAATAGCACCGGATGGCACCAGGCCGCGTTCGAGCCGACGAAGACCAGCAGATCGGCCTGGTCGAGATCCTCGTAGCAGCCGGGGACTGTGTCGGCGCCAAAGGCACGCCGATGGCCGGCGACCGAGGACGACATGCAGAGCCGCGAGTTGGTATCGACATTCGCCGTGCCGACAAAGCCCTTCATCAGCTTGTTGGCGACGTAATAATCCTCGGTGAGGAGCTGGCCGGACAGATAGAACGCGACCGCGTCGGCGCCGTCACGCGCCACGATGTGCTGCATGCGATGGGCGACATGATCGAGCGCATCGCTCCAGGCGACGCGTTCGAGCACGCCCTTGCAGCGGATCATCGGATAGAGCAAGCGGCTGTCCAGCCCGACGGTCTCGCCGAGTGCGGAGCCCTTCGAGCACAGCCGGCCGAAATTGGCGGGATGGTCGGGGTCGCCCGCGATCGCGGCCCCGCCCTTGCCGTCCGGCGTCGCCAGCACGCCGCAGCCGACGCCGCAATAGGGACAGGTCGTCTTGGTGGCGCGGAGCGTGGGATCGATCGCCGTCATATCAAGCTGCCTTGTCACGCCGGCTCTATCAAGCCGCCTTGGAAGGACGCGCGAGCGCGCGGCCGAACATCATGTCGGTGCGGATCGCCGCCACCTTGTCGCGATTGCGGATCAGCTCGAGATACCAGAGCGCATCGACGGTATCGCCGATCAGCACCGCGCCGGTGAGCCGGCCGTCGGCGATCACCAGCTTCTTGTAGGTGCCGCGCCTGCGATCGGTCAGCACCAGGCTCTCGCTGCCCTCCCCGCCCATGAAGTCGCCGGCGGAGAACACGCTGACGCCGGAGACCTTCAAATTGGTCGAGACCACGCTGCCCTGATAGGCGGCGGGCCGGCCAGCCAGATGCCGTGCCAGCACCCGCGCCTGCTCATAGGCGGGCTCGACCAGGCCATAGCAGGTGCCGCGATGCTCGGCACATTCGCCGAGCGCGAAGATATCTGGCGATGCCGTCTGCATCTCGTCGTTGACGACGATGCCGCGATTGACCGCGATGCCGGCATCTTTGGCAAGCGCCACGTTCGGTTTGATGCCGGCGGCGAAGATCACCGCGTCGGCCTCGATGCGGCTGCCATCGGCAAGCTCGACGGCCTCGACATGACCGTCGCCATAAATGCGGGCGGTCGAGGCGTTGAGCAGGATGCGGATGCCCTTGCGCTCGACCAGCGTCTTGAGCAGGTCGGCGGCCGGCCCATCGAGCTGACGCTCCATCAGCCGGTCCATCAGATGCAGCAGCGTCACCGGCGCACCGGCCTTGGCAAGACCGTAGGCTGCCTCAAGTCCGAGAAGGCCGCCGCCAACCACGACGACGCGCTTCTTGGCAGCGGCCAGCGTCAGCAAAAGGTCGACGTCGCGCGTATCGCGAAAAGTGTGCACACCGGCGAGATCGGCGCCCGGCAAATTGAGCCGCAGCGGCGTCGATCCGGTGGCGAGCACGAGCTTGGAATATTCCATGCTCTCCTCGCCTTCGATCTTGAGTTCGCGGCGGCCGGTGTCGATCTCAGTAACGCGATAGCCGTAGCGCACCGTGACGCCGCGATGGCGCCACCAATCGGCGGGCCGGAGCTCGATCTCGTGCGAGCCGGTCTCGCCGGCAAGCACGGAGGAGAGCAGCACACGATTGTAAGCGAGCCGCGGCTCCTCGCCGATCACGGCGACCGCGTAGCGGCCGAGCGCGGTCTTGGCGAGCTCGTCGACCAGACGCGCGGCTGCCATACCGTTACCGACGATGACCAGCGGTTCACTCACGAGGCATCTCCTATTCAGCGGCCTGCGCTTGCGCGCCATAGGCCTCGGACATCATGAAGCCGGACAGAACGCCGTAGGCGTCGGTCCAGGCCTTTGCCAATTCGGGCGTCCAGGCCTCGCCAAGGCCCTTCTCAAGGGTCCACAGCAAGGTCGCACCGACCACGGGATAGTGCTCGGCCGTGGCGCCGTAAGCGACGTGACGCTTGGCGAGCGCGGAGGCCGCGGGAAGAATCGTCTCCAGGTTCGACAGGCCGCTGACGACGGCGGCGAGCATGCCCATCAGCTTCTTTCGCTGCTCGGTCATGTCTTCAGGGAACATCGCGCGCACGGACGGCGCCACCTCGAACAGACGATCATAGAACAACACGGAGGCAGCTTGCGAAATCGGCGCGACCTTGGCGAAGCTCTGCTGGATGAGGGTGATCTGTTCTGGCGTCATGATGTTCTCCTGCCTGTTGGGTTTGCCTTGGTGCGCGCCATTGCGAACCAGGTTCATGGTCAAACTGTCGGGCAATGCTTCTCCCCGCGTACGGGGAGAAGCGAGATTCGTACCAAATGTCAGACTCGCGCCTCCGCGAGGCTTGAGGCGCCCTCACCCTGCGGGCCGCGACGCAGGTAGAACCACCACGTCAAGCCGAGGCAGCTGGCGTAGAAGCCGAGATAGATCGCGAGCGCGAGCTGGGGGCCGCCGGTCAGGGCGATCGACTTGCCGAAACCGGTCGGGATCAGATAGCCGCCAACGGCACCGATCGCGCCGATGAAGCCGACCGCCGCACCGCTCTCGATGCTCGCCGTCTTCAGCGCGAGCGCGCGCGCCGCATCGCCCTTGCCGCGCACCTTGAACAGGTTCTCTTCGCGGAAGATCGAGGGGATCATGCGATAGGTCGACCCGTTGCCGATGCCCGTCGTCACGAACAGGATCAGGAACATCGACAGGAAGCCGATGAAATCCTTCTGCCCGACGAAGTAGAGCACGCCGACCGTTGCGCCTGCCATCACCATGAAGTTCCAGAAGGTGATGACCGAGCCACCGATCTTGTCGGCGAGCCAGCCGCCGAGCGGTCGCGACAGCGAACCGACCAGCGGCCCGAGGAACGCGATCGCAATCGTGATTTGCGGGAACTGGGTCTTGATCAGCAGCGGAAACGCAGCCGAATAGCCGATGAAGGAGCCGAACGTGCCGATATAGAGATACGCCATGATCCAAGTGTGCTTGCGCTTGACGATCGCCAGCTGGTTCTTCACCGAGGACTTCGCCGTGGTCAGGTTGTTCATGAAGAACACGGCACCGAATACCGCGATCGCGATCGGCAGCACCCACATCAGGCCGGCATTCTGCAGGAAGATGCCGTCGACCGGCGTCGCCTGGAACAGGTTGAAGACGGCGAGCGTCATCAGGATCGGGGTCAGGAGCTGCACGCTGGAGACGCCGATATTGCCGCCAGCCGCGTTCAGGCCGAGCGCCCATCCCTTCATCCGGTCGGGGAAGAAGAAGGAGATGTTGGTCATGCTGGAGGCGAAGTTGCCGCCGCCGAGACCCGCGGTCGAGGCGACCAGCAGCATCAGCCAGAACGGCGTATCGGGCTGGCTCACGAAATAGGCAAGCGACAAGGTCGGAATGAACAGGATCGCCGCACTGAAGATGGTCCAGTTGCGGCCGCCGAACGTGGTTACCGCGAAAGTGTAGGGAAAGCGCATCAGGGCGCCGATCAGCCCCGGCACCGCGATCAGCTGGAACAGCTGGTCGGTTGAGTAATGAAAGCCCGCCTGCGGCAGCTTGGTGGTGACGATGCTCCAGATCAGCCAGACCGAGAAGCCGATATGCTCGGCCACGATCGACCAGATCAGGTTGCGTCGCGCGATAGTCTTGCCAGTCGCATTCCAGAACGCCTCATCTTCGGGGCGCCAGTCTGAAATCCAAGTAGGATTCTTCGTCATTGAGTATCCCTTCCAGGCTCACCGCTGCGTCGTTGCAGGCTCTGCCTCACATGGAGGCGCGCTCCGAGGCTTCACCCCGGTGGCGAGTTCACGATGCTGATTGATGATGTTGAGGGACGTCGTCGTTGGCGTCGCGCAAAGACATTTCAATTTCCGTGCCAGTTGCGCGCACGCTGGAAATACAGGGATTTCAGGACGTTATTCGTATTGCCAGAAATTCTTGCAGGGCTTTTCCGCACGCTAAATTTGCGATTCGCTCAATCCTTGTGCGACGCACAAGGATTGAGCGGGATGTCGATTATTTGTGCGCAGGCCCGCTTGCGTTAACTCTTCGTTACGCGGCCTCGACGAAGCGATGACGCTCGTAGAGGAATTCGAGCACGCGCTGGCGGCACTTCAGATAGGTGGTGTTGGTGGCGAGCTCGAGCCGCTTGCGCGGGCGCACCAGCGGCACCTCCAGCACCTCGCCGATCCGCGCGCTCGGCCCATTGGTCATCATCACGATGCGGTCGGACAGCAGCACGGCCTCGTCGACGTCGTGAGTGATCATCAAAATGGTATTGCCGAGCTTCTGATGCAGCGCCATCACCGAGTCCTGCAAGTGAGCACGGGTCAGTGCGTCGAGCGCGCCGAACGGCTCATCCAGCAGCAGCACCTTCGGCTCCATCGCCAGCGCCCGCGCAATGCCGACGCGCTGTTTCATGCCGCCGGAGATTTCGGAAGGACGCTTGTCCTTGGCATGGGCCATCTGCACCAGATTGCGATTGTGCATGACCCAGGC
>NZ_PTFE01000070.1:0-44511 GCF_002936975.1 Bradyrhizobium sp. AC87j1 | reverse complement strand
GTTCCTGAGAACGCAGCCTTATCGGGCCTGACGGCGCGCCGCAAGGTGGGTCAAAAGGGCAGTCTGGCAGCGTTGCAATTGGGGCAATGGCCGCTATAGTCCGCGCGAATTTGACCGAGCCGGTCGCCTTTGAGGGCCTGACCGGCTTTCCCCCGTTCTCACGAGGATCGTCCGAATGCTGATTACCCCTGCGTATGCCCAGGCCGCGGGCGCCGGCGACACCAACAGCATGTTGATGTCGCTGCTGCCGTTCGCCCTGATCTTCGTGATCATGTACTTCCTGATTCTGCGTCCGCAGCAGAAGAAGGTCCGTGACCACGCCGACCTCGTGAAGAATATCCGCCGCGGCGACACCGTCGTGACCTCGGGCGGCCTCGTCGGCAAGGTCACCAAGGTCGTCGACGACGACCAGATCGAGTTCGAGATTTCCGACGGCGTGCGCGTGCGGCAGATGCGCCAGATGATCTCGGGCGTGCGCGCCAAGGGCGAGCCGGCGAAGGAATCCAAGGATAGCAAGGAAGCCGCCAAGGACGACGCCGCCTCGAAGTGAGCGCGTCCGCGAGCATCTCAAGTCTCCTGATCTGACAGGTCCAGTCGATGTTGTATTTCACGCGGTGGAAGGCGCTCGGGATCATCCTGACAGCGCTGATCGTGTGCCTCTGCGCGGTCCCGAACTTCTTCCCCGAGTCGCAGGTCAAGACTTGGCCGGCCTGGGCGCAGCGCCGGCTCGTGCTCGGCCTCGACCTCCAGGGCGGCTCCTACCTGCTGCTCGAGGTCGATTCCAACTACGTGAAGAAGGAAAGGCTCGACCAGGTCCGCGACGACGTTCGACGCACGCTACGCGACGCCAAGATCGGCTTCACCGGCGGCGTGACCGTGCGCAACGACGCGGTCGAGGTTCGCATCACCAAGGAATCCGACGCTCAGGCTGCGCTCGCCAAGCTGCGCGAACTGTCTCAGCCGCTGGGCGGCCTGATGGGATCCAGCGGTCAGCGCGACCTCGAGGTGACCGATGCCGGCGGCGGGGTGATCCGCCTGAGCGTCCCGCAGGCCGCAATGCTCGATCGCCTGCGCAAGACCATCGAGCAGTCGATCCAGATCGTCGAACGCCGCGTCAACGAGCTCGGCACCGTCGAGCCCGTGATCCAGCGCCAGGGCAATGACCGCATCCTGGTGCAGGTCCCCGGCCTTCAGGACCCGACCCGCCTGAAGGAGCTGCTGGGCAAGACCGCGAAGATGGAATTCCGCATGGTCGACACCTCCGTGCCGCCGGATCAGGCGCAAGCGGGCAGGTTGCCGCCTGAATCCGAGCTCCTGATGAGCGCATCGCCGCCGCCGACGCCCTATGTGGTCAAGAAGCAGGTGCTGGTCGCCGGTGGCGATCTGACCGACGCCCAGGCGAGCTTCGACCAGCGCACGGGCGAGCCGGTCGTCAGCTTCAAGTTCAACACTTCCGGTGCGCGCAAATTCTCGCAGGCCACGCAGGAGAACGTGGGGCTGCCGTTCGCGATCGTTCTGGACAACAAGGTGATTTCGGCGCCCGTCATCCGCGAGCCCATCACCGGCGGCCAGGGCCAGATCTCCGGCAGCTTTACCGTGCAATCGGCCAACGATCTGGCGATCCTGCTGCGCGCCGGCGCGCTGCCGGCGCCGCTCACCGTGGTCGAGGAGCGCACCGTCGGTCCGGGCCTCGGCCAGGACTCGATCGAGAAGGGCGAGCTCGCGGCCTATGTCGGCTCGATCCTCGTCATCATCTTCATGCTGCTGACCTACAGGCTGTTCGGGGTGTTCGCGAACATCGCGGTGGCCATCAACGTCGCCATGATCTTCGGCCTGTTGTCGCTGCTCAACGCCACGCTGACGCTGCCCGGCATCGCCGGCATCGTGCTCACCGTCGGCATCGCCGTGGACTCCAACGTGCTGATTTACGAGCGCATCCGCGAGGAGTTGCGCGGCGGCCGCAACGCGATCTCGGCGATCGATGCCGGCTTCAAGCGGGCGCTCGCGACCATCCTCGATTCCAACATCACAACCTTCATTGCCGCCGCGGTGCTGTTCTACATCGGCACCGGCCCGGTGCGCGGCTTCGCCGTGACGCTCGGCATCGGCATCATCACCACGGTGTTCACCGCCTTCACGCTGACGCGGCTGATCGTCGCCTGGTGGGTGCGGTGGAAGCGGCCGCAGAGCGTGCCGATCTAGGAGCCTGATCGTGACTCACACCGTTCTCATCGGGCTCGGCGTCCTCATTGCCGTCCTCACCGTGGTTGCCGCGCTCGGCCTGCTGCCGTCGCTGCGTATCGTCCCTGACGAAACGCATTTCGATTTCACGCGCTTCCGCCGCATCAGCTTCCCGATCTCGGCGGCGCTGTCGATCGTCGCGATCACGTTGTTCTTCACTCATGGCCTGAATTTCGGCATCGACTTCCGCGGCGGCACGCTGCTGGAGGTCAGGGCGAAGTCGGGCGCCGCCGACATCGCCGCGATGCGCACGACGCTGGATGGATTGCGTCTCGGCGAAGTGCAGTTGCAGCAGTTCGGCGATGCCGCGAACGTCCTGATCCGCGTCGCAGAGCAGCCGGGCGGCGATGCCGCGCAGCAGGAGGCGGTGCAGAAGGTTCGTTCCGCGCTCGGCGATTCCGTCGAGTATCGCCGCGTCGAAGTGGTCGGCCCGCGCGTCTCCGGCGAGCTGCTGGCGTTCGGCATGCTCGGCCTGATGCTCGCGATCGTCTCGATCCTGATCTATCTCTGGTTCCGGTTCGAATGGCAGTTCGCGCTTGGCGCCATGATCGCCAACGTGCACGACATCGTGCTTACGATCGGCTTCATGTCGATCAGCCAGGTCGATTTCGACCTGACCAGCATCGCCGCGCTGCTGACCATTCTGGGCTATTCGCTCAACGACACCGTCGTCATCTACGACCGCATCCGTGAAATGCTGCGCCGCTACAAGAAGATGCCGATGCCGCAGTTGCTCAACGAGTCCATCAACTCGACGCTGTCGCGCTCGATCATCACCCACTTCACGGTGACGCTGGCGCTGCTGGCGCTGCTCCTGTTCGGCGGTCATGCCATCCACAGCTTCACCGCGGTGATGATGTTCGGCGTGGTGCTGGTCGGCACCTACACCTCGATCTTCATCGCGGCGCCGATCCTGATCTATCTCGGCGTCGGCGAGCATCGCGAGGATGCGCCCGATACGGCTACGCCGGCGAAGAAAAGCAAGGCATGATCCGAACCGCATGCCCTCGCAGGCGTTTGCGAGGGCAGTAAGCCCATTCGGACGAAGCTCATGGCCGGCGATCCCAACGCACCGCATTTCCCGCGCTCGGCGCCGATCGAGGCCTATGGCAAGGGCGGCTTTGCCTTTGCCGGCATGTCGCATCGGGGCTCGCTGCTGTGCCTGCCCGACGCGATCTGGGCCTGGGACGTGACGGATCCCCAGAAGATCGACCGCTATTCGCTGGACCGGGTCTTCACGGCCGCCAACAGCATCGACACGCTCCTGATCGGCACCGGAACCGGGGTCTGGCTGCCGCCGCCGGCGCTGCGCCAGGCGCTCAAGGCGGTGAGGGTGGTGCTGGACACGATGCAGACCGGTCCCGCCGTGCGCACCTACAACATCATGATCGGCGAACGGCGGCGCGTTGCCGCTGCGCTGATCGCGGTGCCATGAACAGCACATGAGCAGCGCCGCGCCGCCGCCCGATTCCGTCACTTTCTGCGCCGATCTCGTGCGCAGCCATGACTTTCCGCGCTATGCCGCGACGCTGTTCGCGCCCGCCGCCGAGCGCCGCGCGCTGCTGGCGCTCTATGCCTTCAATGTCGAGATCGTCCGCGTCCGCGATCAGGTGAGCCAGCCCTTGCCCGGCGAAATCCGCTTTCAATGGTGGACCGATCTGTTTTCCGGCCTGGTGCACGGCAGCGCCGAGGGCAATCCGGTGGCGGCGGAGCTGCTGCGCGCGATCCGGGACTTCGACCTGCCGGTCGAACCGCTGTCGCTGCTCGTCGACGAGCACCAATTCGACCTCTACAATGATCCGATGCCGACCATGGCGGCGCTGGAAGGCTATCTGGCCGCGACCTCATCGGCGCTGTTCGCTCTGGCGGCGCAGATTCTGGCGCCGCCCTCGGAAGCCACCGAGCATCTCGCCCGTCATGCCGGGCTGGCGCAGGGCATCGTCCAGGTCATTGCAAACCTGCCGCGCGATGCCGCCCACCGGCAATTGTTCCTGCCGCAGCAGCTGCTAGCGAGCCACGGTTGCAACGTGGACGATGTGTTCGCCGGCAAGGAGACGCCGAATTTGCGTGCCGTGCTGGAGCAGCTCGCGGGCGAAGCGAGGCAGCATCTGGCTACGGCGCTGTCGTTGCTGGCGGAGGTGCCGGCAGCGGCTCGGGCAGCATTTTTGCCGCTTGGACTTGTGCGGGCCGACCTCAAGCTGCTGTCGCAACCGGGGCGCAATCCGTTCAAGCCGCAGCAATCGTCCCGGCTGCGCACGCTGTGGGCGCTGTGGCGGGCTTCGCGGTCGCGTGAGTTTACCAAATAGCGGCCGGCTTATCGCCTGAGCCGGCCAAATGGCCTATGCTGTCCTATGGCTGACTTGTTCCCAATCTCGCCCTTTGATCTCAGCGGTCTGCCGGTCGCCCCAAGCGACATTGCTGCCGCAGCCGAGACGATCAGGGGCGCCGTCGTCGAGACGCCCTGCAGCTACAGCCGCACGCTGAGCAGCATCTGCGGCTGCGAGATCTGGCTCAAATTCGAGAACCTTCAGTTCACCTCCTCGTTCAAGGAGCGGGGCGCGCTCAACCGCCTCACCGCGCTGACGCCGGAGGAGCGCGCGCGGGGCGTGATCGCGATGTCGGCCGGAAACCACGCGCAGGGCGTGGCCTATCACGCCAAACGGCTCGGCATCCCCGCCACCATCGTCATGCCGGTCGGCACGCCCATGGTGAAGGTCGAGAACACCAGGCATCATGGCGCTGAAGTGGTCGTCACGGGCGCGACGCTGGAGGAGGCGGCCGCGTTCGCGCGCAGCCACGGCGAAGCCAAAAGCATGATCTTTGTCCACCCCTACGACGATCCGTTGGTGATCGCGGGGCAGGGCACGGTCGGGCTGGAGATGATGAGGGCCGTGCCGGAGCTCGACACGCTGGTCGTGCCGATCGGCGGCGGCGGCCTGATCAGCGGTATCGGCATCGCGGCGAAATCGATCAAGCCGTCGCTGCGAATCCTCGGCGTCGAGGCCTGGCTCTATCCCTCGATGTACAACGCTATCCATGACGGCAATCTGCCGGCGCGGGGCGACACGCTGGCCGAAGGCATCGCGGTGAAATCGCCCGGCAAGATCACCACCGAAATCGTCCGCCGCCTCGTCGACGACATCGCGCTCGTGAACGAGGCCGAGCTCGAGCGAGCGGTCGCAACCCTGATCTCGATCGAGAAGACAGTCGTCGAGGGCGCCGGCGCCGCCGGCCTTGCCGCGCTGATGTCCGATCCGACCCGCTTTGCCGGCCAGAAGGTCGGCCTCGTCCTGAGCGGCGGCAATATCGACACGCGACTGATCGCATCCGTCCTCACCCGCGAGCTGGCGCGCGAGGGGCGGTTGACCCAGCTCTCGCTCGACATTCCTGACAGACCCGGGCAATTGGCCGCCGTCGCGGCCCTCCTGGCCGAAGCCGGCGCCAACATCATCGAGGTCTCGCACCAGCGGACCTTCTCCGACCTGCCGGCCAAGGCCACGCTCCTGCAACTCGTCATCGAGACCCGCGACAGCGCCCATCTCGACGAGGTGATGGCGAAGCTCAGTGCATCTGGACTGAGCGCGCGCTGCACCTGAGCGGCTCTATCGCCGCGCCAGTCCCGCGATATGTTCGATCAGCCGGTCGACCTCGGCTTCTATGTTGTAGTAATGCGGCGAGGCCCGCACGACATTCGGCAACGAACGCATTTCGGCATCGATGCGGGTGCTCGCTGGATCTGAGGCGCCGATTGTGATGCCGGCCTCGGCGGCGCTGCGGACGATATCCTCGGCGTCGTGCCCTTCCACCGTGAAGCTGACGATCGCGCCCGGCGTGCGTCCGAGGTCGCGAATGGTAACGGCGCGAACGCCGGCAAGGCCGCTGCGAAGCCGGCCCGCAAGCAGGCGGCAGCGCTGTTCGATCGGGCCGATGCCGATTTGCAGGGCGTAGTCGACGGCGGCGCCGAGCCCGAGCCGGGCTGCGTAGTTGTTCTCCCAGGTCTCGAAACGGCGGGCATCGTCCCGCAGTTCATAAGTGTCTCGTGAGACCCAAGGCGCCGCGAAATGATCGATCATCGGCGGCTCGAGCCGTTGCAGCATCGCGCGGCGAACGTAGAGAAATCCGGTACCGCGCGGGCCGCGCAGGAATTTGCGACCCGTGGCCGACAGCATGTCGCAGCCGATGGCTTCGACGTCGACGGCCATCTGGCCGACCGCTTGGCAAGCGTCGAGCAGATAGGGAATATTGTGCGCCCGTGCGATCTTGCCGATCGCCGCTGCCGGATTGACCAGCCCGCCATTGGTCGGAACCCAGGTAATCGCGATCAGCTTCACCCGCTCGTCGATCATGCGGTCGAGCGCTTCGACATCGAGCTCGCCACTGGCATCGCTCGGCACCACGTCGATGGTCGCGCCTGTACGCTTGGCGACCTGAAGAAAGGCGACATAGTTCGCCGCGTATTCCGCCTCGGCAGTCAGGATCCGGTCGCCCTTGCGAAACGGAAGCGCGTAGAACGCCATCTGCCAGGCGACCGTCGCGTTCTCCACGAGCGCGATCTCGTCGGGCGCGGCATTCAGCAGACGCGCCGCCGCGCCGTAGACCGCTTCGAGCCGGTCCGCCTCGCGATCGGCAGCAGCATAGCCTCCGATCTCGCTCTCCAGATCGATGTGTTGCTTCATCGCCGCGACAACCGGCGCCGGCATCAGCGCTGCGCCCGCGTTGTGGAGATAGGCGAGCCGGCTAGTGGCTGGCGTCTCGGAACGAATTTGGTCGAGGTCGATCACTCACGCCCTCCGCTTCTTGCGATCTCGTGCATGAATTAGGCGCGTTGCCTGGCGCGAGCAAGATGGCTTTGGCTCGCCTCAGATACAGAGGCCGAGCAGCTTGACGTGGCAGTTGCTCGATTTGGGCTTGCTCGCAGGCGCCGCCTCTCGTTTCACGGCAACGAGGGGCTCCTTGTCCTTGTTCTTCTTGCCCTTGCCCTTCGGCTCGTAGTCGCCCGCGATCACCATGGCCCAGTAGGTGCGCTTGCCGTTGGCATTTTTGGCGTTGGCGATGCCGACGCGGGAGGCGTTGTGCAGCAACAGGTTTTTGCGGTGCCCGGACGAGTCGATCCACTGTCCCAGGGTCTTCTCGAAATTGTCGTAGCCGTAGGCGATGTTCTCGGCGGCGCGCCCCGCGCCGGCGGGCGCGACACGGCGATTGAAGGGGCCTAGCGCGTCGTGACTGAGGTCATCTTTCGCCGCCATCGCGCGGGCCTGGTCCATGGCGATGCGGTCGAGGGTGGAATCGCGGACGACGCGAACTTCACCGTGCTTGAGGCGGAAGCTGGAGATCAGCTCGGCCGGGGTCTCGGCCATTGCGGGCGCGGCCGCCAGCAGCAGAAGGCCGGCAATCAGGCCGCCAACCACGCGATGCATCATCGTCCCCCGAGTGCCCATGACCCCGCCGAGCCTAACTTGTCCGACCGCTTCTCTATCGCCAATGTGGACGCTTCAAGGCGAGACCGCCCGTCAGCTCGCTGGTAGGTCCGCCTCGAAATTGAAGCGGTCGCGCAGGTTCTTCCGCTGTTCCAGGATGTCCTTGAAGAAGGCGCGGTCCTGGTCGTTCTTCATCATCGGCTCGATCAGGTCGAGCTGGTTCATGGCAACCAGTTGCAGGATCTCTGTGCGCGGCTTGCCGCTGGCATCGCGCGGCAGCGCGTGCACCACCTGGATGTGCTCCGGCGGTTTCGGCCCCTTGGCGGCCGAAAGCTCGTTCCGCAACTGGCCTTCGAGCGTGACCTGGTCGGCTTCGACGAAGGCATAGAGCCCGACGCCGGAGCGGCGGTCCGCGAAAGCCACGATGGCGGTGTCGCGCACGGCTGGATTTTTGCGGATCAGCTCGGTCAGCACCGGCGCGTCGTTCACGAGCCTGCGGCCGCCGCCCTCGCGATCGGTGAAGTTGAACAGGCCGCGTGTGATGGCACGATAGACCTTCTTGCCGGTGACAAGCCACAGGCTGGCGGCGAATGACTTCTTCGCAAGGATCTTTCGCTCGCGCGGCGTCAGCGCCTCAGGTGCGTAGGAGCGCTTGTGCTTGAGCAGATGCCGGAGGTCTTCATAGGCGAGGATGCGATAGAGCCGGCCGCGCCGTGCAAAGCAGGCGGCGAGTTGGAAGTCGGTGACATAGGCGAGGCCGTCGCGGCCGACCAGCCAGTTCTGTTCCTTGGCAAGATCGTTGTGGCAGATGCCGGCGCGGCGCAGCCGGCGCAGGGCCGCCTTGGCCGAGCGGAAATAGGCGAGGTCGCCATGCGGCTTTGCCAGATGCAAAGCGACGCCGTCGACGAAGCCGCGCACCAGCGCACGGCGTCCGGCCCACAGCAGCTCCGGACCAACGTTGAGGCCTTTGGCGAGCGCCAGAGCGTGCTTCTCGCGGGCGAACAGATGGCGCGCCAGGAGAAACGACCACCACGGCACCTCGTCGAGCCGTCGCAGCACGGCATCGACCTCGCCGCTCTGGCCGTGGAAGCGCCCGCGCTCGACGGTCGAGAACACGTCGCGCTTGAGCAGCACGCCCTCGGTCCAGCGCGCCGAGAGCGTCGCGGCGTCGTCTTTGGGGAGGCTCATCTTGAACTCACGCGGCTGCGGCAATGCGCAAATGATCGGCGATCCAGCGATCGAGATCGGCGAGTGCCAGTGCGCTCATCGCCTGCTTCTTGGCCACCGTCTTCTCGTTGCCGCGCAGGCGTGTGCCGTCGGGCTTCTTCGTCGGCGCGGTCGCAAGCGGTGGGAATAGACCGAAATTGATGTTCATCGGCTGGAACGAGCGTGTGCCGGGCTCGATGGTCTCGATATGGCCGCCGGTGATGTGGCCGAGCAGCGATCCGAGCGCGGTCGTGCCAGGCGGGCTGACAAGCGTCTCGCCGCGCGCGTCCGCCGCTGCATAGAGACCGGCGATCAGGCCAACGCTGGCCGATTCCACATAGCCCTCGCAACCCGTCATCTGGCCGGCGAAGCGCAGCCTCGGCTGCGCGCGCAGGCGCAGCTGGCCGTCGAGCAGTTTTGGCGAGTTGAGGAAGGTGTTGCGATGCAGGCCGCCGAGGCGGGCGAATTCGGCCTTCTCCAGCCCGGGAATGGTGCGGAAGATGCGCTGCTGCTCGCCATACTTCAGTTTCGTCTGGAAGCCGACGATGTTGTAGAGCGTGCCGAGCTTGTTGTCCTGGCGCAGCTGCACGATCGCGTAGGCTTTGGTCGTGGGATCGTGCGGGTTGGTGAGGCCGACCGGCTTCATCGGACCGTGGCGCAAGGTCTCGGGGCCGCGCTCCGCCATCACCTCGATCGGCAGGCAGCCGTCGAAATAGGGCGTGTTGGTCTCCCACTCCTTGAACTCGGTCTTCTCGCCGGCGATGAGCGCGGCGACGAAGCCGTCGTACTGCTCCTTGGTCATCGGGCAGTTGATGTAGTCCGCGCCGGTGCCGCCGGGGCCGACCTTGTCATAGCGTGACTGAAACCAGGCCACCGACATGTCGATGGATTCGCGGTGCACGATCGGCGCGATCGCGTCGAAGAAGGCGAGCGCGTTCTCGTCGGTCAGCTCGCGGATGGCATCGGCGAGCGCTGCCGAGGTGAGGGGGCCGGTTGCAACGATGACGTTGCTCCAATCGGCCGGCGGCAAGCCTGCAACCTCGCCACGGGCGATCTGGATCAGGGGATGGTCGTTCAGCGCTTTGGTGACGGCCGCGGAGAAGCCGTCGCGGTCGACGGCGAGAGCGCCGCCGGCAGGCACCTGGTTGGCGTCGGCTGCACGCATGACCAGCGAATCGAGCCGGCGCATTTCGGCATGCAGCAGGCCGACGGCGTTGTTGGCGGCGTCGTCCGAGCGGAACGAATTGGAGCAGACGAGCTCTGCGAGCCCGTCGGTGCGGTGCGCTTCGGTCATGCGGGTCGGCCGCATCTCGTGCAGCACCACGGGCACGCCGGCTTTGGCCACCTGCCAGGCGGCTTCAGAGCCGGCAAGGCCGGCGCCGATCACGTGCACGATGTTGGATTGAGGTCCTGTCATGGGGCGGACAGGTAGCGCTTTTCGGCGGGGAGTGGAATCGCCGAGATTGAGTTTTCTGCGGCTAGATACGACAACGCCCGCACGAGGCGGGCGCTATCGGTCCGTTCCGGTGAAGGGCTGAACGATATCAGCCCTGGTACTGACCGGCGGCAACGCGCGGGATGTCCGAGCGATCGAGGCCGATATCGGCCAGTTCGCGATCGCTGAGCTGGGACAGCTCGGCAACATTGCGCTGATAGTCCCGGAAGGCCTGGATCATGCGGATGAGCGAGAGCAGCATTGGTAGTCTCCTGTAGTTCGATTCAGCCCTTGCCCGGGCTGCATCGTTGAAATGAATATAGGTGAGAGTGGTGCAGTGCGAAAGTTCCGATGTTGCGATGCAGCTAAGCGACTAGCGCATACCGTGAGTAAGGGACGCTTAACCTCTCGCCAGTCCCGCCCAAGGCTTGGGCTGTATGGGCCGAATCCAGCAATAAGCTCCCGTGAAATCATGGATTTAAGGGAAGTCGGCTTGATATCGATCATAGCCGAAATAGGTTGCGTGCCCGTCGCCGGCAAGTCGGTCGGCAGCTTCTATACCCAAGTCCGGCATGCGTGATTCGCATGAGAAGGATCTCGCCGATTTGAATTTAAGTTCACTTCTTGTCAGCCCCGAAATGGTCCTAGAGGCTTAGCCGGAGCAGATTTGGCGACGGGAATGCAGCGGAACCGCCCATTCGCACCCACATAGCGCAGCGCACACACGCCGAGCGTGTGGCGATGATTACCGGGATGTAATGAAAATCAGAAATTTCGCATGCGGCTCTGCGTGGCGCGCAACATCACGCAATTCTCGCGGGGAATTTATTGCGGCAAGTTGCCGCGTCCGGGGGAAAGTCATGTCGCAGAATCCGGCAATGTCGCTGGTCCTGCTTCAAGAACAAGAGAAGGAAGTAACATCATGACGAAGTTACTCGGGGTTATCGCAATTGCCGCCGTCGCGTTCGCCGTCGCGCCGGCCCAGGCCGCCAAGCACGCAGCGGGCGGTTGTAGCTCGGCCAACCTGGAGAAGACGGAGACCGCGATCGAGAGCATGGCCGACGGTGACAGCAAGTTCGTCGCGCAGAAGGAGATCGCGGCTGCCCAGGATTCGCTACTCAACGGCAAGATGGGCGCGTGCGGCGCGCATCTGAACAAGGCGATGCACGCCACCATGGGCAAGTAAACGGGTAGGTAGACGCACCAGAGAGGGCCGGTCGCCGGGCGATCGGCCCTACGCGTTTGGGCGACCCACTTAAGGGGCGCGCGCCAGCTGGGTGGCGAAATAGGCGACGGTCTTGGAATAAACCTCGCTCTTGTTCCACTGCTGCAGCACTGCGAAATTCGGACTGCCCGGCTGCCAATCCTTGCCCTTCTGCCAGCCATAGCCGGCAAGATAATTGGCGGTGGAGGCGAGCACGTCGGGCGCGTTGTGCAGGAGGTCGCGCTTGCCGTTGCCGTCGAAATCGACGGCGTATTTCATCCAGGACGACGGCATGAACTGGGTCTGGCCGAGCTCGCCGGCCCAGGCGCCCTTCATCTCGGCTGGCGCGAGATCGCCGCGCTGGACGATGCGCAGCGCGTCGAGTAGCTCGGCGCGGAACTGCTCCGCGCGCCGGCAGTCATAGGCCAGTGATGCGAGCGACCGGATCGTGGCGAACTTGCCGGTGTTGACGCCGAAATCGGTCTCCAGGCCCCAGATCGCGACCAGGACCTCACCGGGAACGCCATAGGTCTGCTCGATCCGCGACAGCACCGAGCCGTACTGCTTCATCCTGTTGGACCCTCGCTCCAGGCGCGGCGGCACCATGCGGCCGGAAAATTCCTCGAAGGTCTGGGCGAAGACCTTTTGCGAGCGGTCGCGGTTGAGCACGCTCTGATCCAGCGTCACCCCGGCGAGACCCGATGCAATGGCCTGTTGTGAGATGCCCTTGGCCGCAGCGTCGGTCTTGAAGTCCGCAAGCCAGGCATCGAAATTACCCGAGCCGCAGGCAACCGCGGCGAACGCTGGCTGGGCGGACAGGATTGACGCGGAGAGGGCGAAGGCTGCGAGAGCGAGACGAGAAATCGTCGAGGTCATTCGAGGTAATGAATTCCGTGAAGCGATCTGGCCGGCCGGCGCAATCTCGGTCTGAACCGCGGCCAAAGCAAGGCGTGCGACAGGCCACGATCCTGCCCGAACCAGGGCAGGATCGATGTCACGATACCGTCAGGCGTCCGTCCTGTTACGCCAGGGGAAGAGGTTGGCCGGGAAGTCGGCAGCCGGCTTGCGCGGACGATGCGGCGGGGGCGGCACCGGACGTGCACCGGGCTCCGAGACGATCACCTTGCGGTAAAGATGCCAGGTGGCATGGCCGAGCAGGGGGATCACCACGGCGAGGCCGACGAAGGCTGGAATGGTGCCGAGCGCGAGCAGCACCGCCACGATCAGGCCCCAGGCCGCCATCGGCACCGGGTTCCTCGCGACCACGCGCAGCGAGGTGCTCATCGCCTCGAACGCGCCGGTATGGCGATCCAGCATCAAGGGGAACGACACGGCGCTGATGCAGAGCGCGGCGAGCGCGAACAGGAAACCGACGCCGCAGCCGACCACGATCAGCCACCAGCCCTGCTGCGTCGTCAGCACGCGCGTCATGAAGTCCGAGATTCCGGTGACGCCCTCATAGCCGAACGCCGCAACATAGATCGCCTGCGCGGTCGCAACCCAGGTTACGAACAGCGCGAGCAGCAATGTGCCGAGGCCGAGCATCGCCCCGAACGAAGGCGAGCGCAGCACCTCCATCGCATCCCACGCGCTGGCTTCCTCATAGCGTTCGCGCCGGCTGGAGAGCTCGTAAAGACCGAGTGCCGCGAAGGGGCCGATCAGGGCGAAGCCGGCGGCGAGTGGAAACAGCAGCGGCAGCACCGAATAGCCCATCACCACGCGGGCGAGCACGAGGCCGAGCACCGGGTAAATCACGCAGAGGAGGATGGCGTGGCTCGGCACGGCCTTGAAATCTTCCCAGCCGCGCCTGAGCGCATCGTGCAGATCGGACAGCTGGATGGTTCGGATCACCGGTCCAGCCGCATCAGTGGGCTGGGCCATCGTGGGGACATTGCCCTGGTAGAGTGTGGCCATGGTCGCTAGCTCCCTTGCCGAGCGGCCGAATTCGGCGCCGGCAAACGGCGCGAGCGGCCGCCATTCTCTTAAGTCCCGCGATCCCGACCAGAGAATTCCGGATGGCGTCGCGAACTGAACTGCAACCGTACGCCCATTTCCGAGTCCTGTCCCTCACGCTTGGGTGAAATTCGATGCCGCATCGCAACCTCGACGATGTCATTCGGCCGTCATTTCGCCGCAGATAAGCTGATGCTGTGTGGTGGTTCGCAGAACTTCGCGGGCGCTACGTAGTAACTTGGTCTATAAGTGCCACTCAAGGCCCTTCCAACGGATCCTTTTCGGGGAGCAGACATGAGCATTTTCGGGAAAATCATGAGCGCGATCTTCGGCGGCCAGCCGGCTTCCGCCGCGCCCGCCGGTGGCGCAGCGCCGGGCAGTGCGCCCGCAGGGGCCGCGCCGGGAGCGCCGGCTTCCGCGCCGATGGCCGCGGTCGATGTGGCGGCGATCGTCGACAAGGCGGTGGCCGCGCACAAGGGCGAGAAGCTGGAATGGCGTACCTCGATCGTCGACCTGATGAAGGCGCTCGACATCGATTCCAGCCTCGCTGCGCGCAAGGATCTCGCCAAGGAGCTCGGCTACAGCGGCGACATGAATGACTCCGCCAGCATGAACGTCTGGCTGCACAAGCAGGTGATGTCCAAGCTCGCCGCCAATGGCGGCAAGCTGCCGCCTGAGATCAAGCACTGACCGCAAGCCCTGACCGCAAGCACTGACCGAATGCCGGTCGTGCCGCAGGGGCCCGCGATCTCGCGGGCCCTTTTGCTTTCAGGCGACCAGATCCGCATCCTCCGGATGCCTGTCGAGATAGTCGACCACGAAGCCGCAGCCGGCGATCACCTTGCGGCCGTCGCGCCGGATCAAATCGAGCGCGCCCTTGATCAGTTCGGAGGCGATGCCGCGGCCGCGCAGCGCGCGGGGCGTCTCGGTGTGGGTGATGATGACCGCCGTCGGGGTCAGCCGGTAATTGGCGAAAGCGACCTCGCTGCCGACATCGAGTTCGAAGCGGCTCCTGTCCTTGTTGTCCCGTACCGATGTCACCATGCAAGATCCTTCCGACGTGCGTCTGACGCGTTGATCTAGGAGCCCGTCCCCGTCCCTGGCAAGGCGCGGCCAGGGGAGCCTGCCGCACGGCAGATATCTGCAAACGCGCGTGCCTGTAGCTGCACTGCAGTATGAGACGTCATCGCTGGCGAACACCACGCCAGCTCCAATAATTACCGGCGCCACTCTTGCAAGTTCCACGGCGGCTCCCACGTCCTCTTAAGGACATACGCCCGAATGCGGCCGGCAGGGTCGCTAGACATTCGGAGTGTCATGATTGCCAGCCGCAGACGTATGCCTCTTTGTAGGAGGTTACGATGTCGGACTTTGGTTTCTTGAATACTCATCGAACATGGGAAGACTGGTGCGGGATGCTGCTTGGCGCGCTCATCGTGGCTTCGCCGTGGTTTCCCATCCAGGATCCGGCGATTGCCGGGCACCCGACGGCGATCCTGAATACGGTCGCAATCGGCCTGATCGTATTTGGCATCAGCCAGCTCGAATATGTCGCCTTGCAGCGCTGGCAAGAGGTGACGACGATCCTCGTCGGACTGTGGCTCATCGCCTCGCCTTACGCCCTCGGCTATTCCGCTGACGGCTTTCTCCGCATCTACCACACGAGCCTCGGCGCGGCGGTGGTGCTGCTGGGCATACTTCAGCTGTGGCAGGACTGGGATCTGAATGATCAGGACATGCTCAAGCACGGACGATAGGCCGTGGATGTCGGCAGGCCCGCTGGCTACGGGCGGCGGGCCTGTGCTCTCACCTCGCCACGAGATCTGCATAGGCCGGATGCTTTTCGATCCATGCCTTCACGAACGGGCATTGCGGGATCAGTTTCAATCCGGCCGCGCGGACCTGGTCGAGCGCGCCTTGCACCAGTTTTGAGCCGACGCCCTTGCCGCCGAGCTCCTTCGGCACGTCGGTGTGCTCGAAGGTGATCACGTTGCCATCGAGCTTGTAATGCTCGGTCGCAAGATGGCCTTCCACCGCGAGTTCGTAGCGGCAATGGTCCTTGTTGTTGATGACGTTGCTCATGTTGTCGACCCTCTAACTGCCAGCCTCGCGCACCAAGTCATAACGCACGGTCGCGCCGGCCGGTTTCCGATGTTGAGGTCGTTCGGTTCAATCAGCCGCTTTGGCGAGCCTGGAATCTTCGGGCTGCTGCGGCGGGCGCAGGCACCCCTGGCAGATGACCAGGGAGCGATTGACCCTGGCATCCTGCTCGGCGTCGCTGCCGTCCTGCGCCTGCCACCATTCCTTCGAGCGGGGCTGAAGCCCGGCTTGCGAGCCGTTCTGCTCGGATCGGGCCGCGGTCCGCGCTGGCTGTGCGGCTGCCCGCGGCCGATTGGGATCCTCGCCGGCGCCATCCCAGGCATAACGTGCAGGCTTGAACGCGGGATCGGAGGCAAGATGCGCCTGTGGCGCCACGGCACATCCGGCGAGCGCCAGCGACAACAGGAGGAAGGCGGGCGCTTTGACCATGATGCGGCACTCTGTACGCGAGAACTGAGCGAGGGTGCGCCGATCATGTTTAAAATTCCCTGAACGGTTGCGGCCGCGCCGGCGACAAACGCGCATGCGCTATTTGATGCTTCTGCTCGCTCTGTTCGTCTCCGCCGCGCGCGCGGAGGATGCAAAGCCGTTCGATCCCTCCGACTATCCGCCCGGCGTGCAGAAGGCACTGCGCTACGCCAATGAGGAATGCACCAGCCAGGACGGTGGCGAGGTGACCTTTGCGCCTGATACGGTGCGCAAGATCGACCTGACCTGTGACGGCCGCGACGACTACATCGTCGATTTCCAGGACACCAAATGCGGCGATCGCGAGACGACCTATTGCGGAACTGGCGGCTGCGTCATCAACATCCTGGTGACGCTGCCGGACGGCAACGTTCGCCCGGTGTTTGACGGCTATGTCCTCCGCTATAAGATCATGGCCCCGCCGATGAAGCGCGGCGCTGCGCGCACCGTCCGCTTCGATCTTCATGGCAGCTTCTGCGGCGGCTTTGGTCCGCAGACCTGCGTCAAGCAGAAGGCGATCACGGCGACGCCGTTTGCGTTCAAGCAGCCGTAGGGGAGCCGTGCATCCGGCGGCCTTGCAGGGGCGCGGGCGATGGCGATAAATGGGCTGCAATGAGCCGGCGGCCAGCGCGCCGTCCGCCCTCGAAGAGGAAACCCCATGCAGCCCCTGCGCATGTCGCGCCGCGTCATGAATCTCGCTTACATGCTGACCCAGAATGCCCGGCGGCATGGCGCGCGTCCCGGTTTCGTCTGGGGGGACAAATCCTGGAGCTGGCGCGAGATCGACGCGCAGGTCTCGGCGTTGGCCGCAGCGCTCGCCGCGCGTGGCATTGCCATGGGCGACCGTATCCTGGTCCATTCCAAGAATGGCGACGAGATGTACTTCTCGATGTTCGCCGCGTTCCGGCTCGGCGCGGTCTGGGTGCCCACCAATTTCCGCCTGATGCCGGATGAGGTCACCTATCTCGCAGAGGCCTCCGGGGCCAAGGCGTTTCTGTGCCATGTCGATTTTCCCGAGCATGCGGCGGCCGTGAAAGGCGGCGCGCTCGAGTTCACCTGGAGCGTCGACGGCAAGGGCGCGTTCGGCGAGCGCTCGGTTGCTGAGGCCATGGCCTCGCAGGCCGGCGCCAATGTCGCGAACGTCGCTGTCGAACACGACGATCCCTGCTGGTTCTTCTTCACCTCGGGCACCACCGGCCGCTCCAAGGCCGCGGTGCTGACCCACGGCCAGATGGGCTTTGTGATCACCAACCATCTGGCCGATCTGACGCCCGGCGTCACCGAGAACGACGCCTCGCTGGTGGTGGCGCCGCTGTCGCATGGCGCCGGCGTGCATCAACTGGTGCAGACCGCGCGCGGCGTCTGCACTGTCTTGTTGCCGACCGAGAAATTCGACATCAACGAGGCGTTCCGCCTGATCGAGACCCATCGGGTCGCCAATCTCTTCACGGTGCCGACGATCCTGAAGATGATGGTCGAGCACCCCGCCGTCGACAAATACGATCATTCCTCGCTGCGTCACGTGATCTATGCGGGGGCACCGATGTATCGCGAGGATCAGAAGACCGCGCTGAAGAAGCTCGGCAAGGTCATCGTGCAGTATTTTGGCCTCGGCGAGGTCACCGGCAACATCACCGTGCTGCCGGCAGCGCTGCACGATCCCGAGGACGGCCCGCACGCCAAGATCGGCACCTGCGGCTTCGAGCGCACCGGCATGCAGGTCTCGATCCAGGACGACGAGGGCCGCGAGCTCGAGGCCAACCAGAGCGGCGAGATCTGCGTGATCGGGCCGGCGGTGCTCGCAGGCTATTACGACAATCCCGAAGCCAATGCGAAGGCGTTCCGCAACGGCTGGTTCCGCACCGGCGACCTCGGCCACATGGACGAGGAGGGGTTCGTCTACATCACGGGCCGCGCCTCCGACATGTACATCTCCGGCGGCTCCAACATCTATCCGCGCGAGATCGAGGAGAAGATCTTGACGCATCCCGCGGTCGGCGAGGTCGCCGTGCTCGGCGTACCCGATGCGACCTGGGGCGAGGTCGGCGTCGCCGTCTGCGTGGCGCGTGCCGGCGAGAAGGCGGTGAGCGAAGCCGAAATGGCGGCGTTCCTCTCGCCGAAGGTGCCGCGCTACAAGATGCCGAAGCGGTTCTTCTTCTGGGAGGCGCTGCCGAAATCCGGCTATGGCAAGGTGCCGAAGCGCATGGTGCGTGATGAGCTCGAGGCGCGCGGGCTGCTCGATCTCGACAAGACGAAGGCAGGCTGAGCGCAGGTGATGCGGAGTATCAAGCAGCCGGGCGCGCCCATCGCGGAACGCATTCAATGGGTGGAGGCGAGGGGGCGCGCCTTCTCGTTTACGCTTCCGGCAGGTCTGCCGCTGCTGGAAGCCGCGCGGCGCGGCTTTGCGGCCGAAGGTTTCACCAGCGGCGTGCTGAACTTCAGGCAGGGCGCGCTCGGGCCTTTCGCCTATGTCATGCCGGCGCTGTCGAAGACCGGCGAGAACGCGGCGTTCTACAGCGACACGTACCGGCCCGGCGGCGTGACGCGCACGAGGGTCGGCTCCATGACGCTCGGCACGCGCGACGGGGCGCCGTTCTTTCACTGCCACGGGCTGTGGACGGAGGCAGGCGGCAAGTCGAGCGGTGGCCACATGCTGCCGGACGAGACTGTTGTCGCCGAGCCGTTCGAGGTCGAAGCCTTCGGCCTCGATGGCGCGATGTTCACCGCCGAGCCCGATCCCGAGACCAATTTCAAGCTGTTCGGGCCGGTGGCGGCCGCGCGCAGCGGCGCACGCGCCATGAGCCGCGCCTTCGCGCTGCGGCTGCGCCCCAATCATGATTTTGCTGGCTCCCTTGAAGAATTCTGCCGCGCGCACGGCATCGGGCGCGCGAAGATCCATGGCGGCGTCGGCTCGACCATCGGCGCGCGCTTCAGCCATGGCGGCGTGACCGAGCCGTTTGCGACCGAGCTTGCGGTAACGACCGGGCTGATCGTGCCCGATGCCGCCGGCGCGCTGGAAGCGGCGCTCGACGTCGCCCTGATCGATTACACCGGCGGCATCGCCGAGGGGCGCTTGGTCCGCGGCGACAACCCCGTGTTGATGACGATGGAGCTGGTGCTGGAGGCGCTGGACTAGCCGCGACCGGGGCCGCGCCGGGAGCTCCCGCCACTTGCGTAGCACTATTGTTCCCGTTACGTTCCGACCTAGAATGCCGGTGGCGGAACGGACGGAGATGCGGCTATGAGCCGGCGAGGTCATCGCACGATCAACCTGCCGGCGCCGTATCTGAAGCGGGTCTGGCTCGACCCGTCGAAAGTTCACGATCGCAAGGCATATCCGTTTTGCCTGCCCATCTTCCCGGATGATTTCGAGCTCAGTTTCGACGCCGCCATCACGATTATCGTTGGAGAGAACGGCACCGGGAAGTCGACGATCCTCGAGGGCATCGCATCGCTCGCCGGCTACGACGATGCCGGGGGCGGCAAGGGGTATATGCCGGTCGACCATTCCGAGGCGCGCGAGAAGATGGGCGGCCAACTCGGCAAGGCGCTTCGCGCGAGCTGGCTGCCGAAGATCAGCAATGGCTGGTTCTTTCGTGCCGAGAGCTTTTTCTCGGTCGCGCGATATCTGGACAAGGCCGCGCGTGATGCCGGCCAGGTCGGTCCCGATTTCCTGTCGCACTCCCACGGCGAAGGCTTCCTGCGCTTTTTCGAGGAGCGCTGTCAGCGCCAGGGCATCTTCATCTTCGACGAGCCGGAATCGGCACTTTCGCCGGCGCGCCAGATCGAGTTTTTGAAGCTGCTGCGACGCATGGAGGATTCCCGGATCTGCCAGGTGATCATGGCGACCCACTCGCCGATGCTGATGGCTTACCCGAATGCGCGGCTGCTGCGGCTCGGGAAATACGGGCTGGAGCCGGTGACGGTCGAGGCGACGGATCACTACCAGCTGATGCGCGAGTTTTGTTCGGATCCGCACGGGTTCGTCGAGGCGACGCTGGGGGAATGATCGAAGACGCGACCGCCGCTCTCTCTCTCTCCTTCGTCATTGCGAGCGCAGCGAAGCAATCCAGAGTGCTTCTGCGGAAAGATTCTGGATTGCTTCGCTGCGCTCGCAATGACGGTGTGTGGAGCTGCTGCATCCTCCACTCTCGTGTTCCGGACAAGCTGCAACGCGCATAGCGCGTCGAAGACGCGCGTAAACGCGCTTATGGCGTTGCGGCGCAGAGCCGGGACCCAGAAGCCGCGCATGTCGCTGCGAAATGGGCCCCGGCTCTGCAGCGCACCACGCCGCGAAGACGCGGCGCGCTGTGCTGCGTCCGGGCCACCAGCGTCGAATTCGTTTCGCAAGCCGATCCAGATCACACGCACACCTTTTCCTTCTCGCGGCATGATCTGCCCGAGCTTTTGCTTCACTTGCCGCCCTCGAGAACGCCGAGGGCGCAGGGAAGGCCGGGTGCCGGCTGGCACCCGCGGTCCACTGTGCGAAAGCGTGTGCTTTAAAAAAGCTGGACAGCGGCATATAGGTGAAGCCAAACATCCGGCCTTCCCTGCGCAGTGGCTTTACGGCTTATGTCGTGCTCTCCCCGGGGAGCGATGCACTATTGCCCCCGTCGCCTTGCGGATGGCTGATGCGCGCGCCCGGTCGGGCCGCAACATCACCGCAACACTTGGCGCACAGACCCCGGGCGCCAGGACCACACGATTTTGCCGTACGCAGGCTGCACCGGTCGTGTGCGCGTTAGTCCTTGCTCACGGTGTGACCCGCCCTGCAACCACCTTCGCGCCGACGCCGCCTGCGTCCACCACGTCCCATCCCGCGTGTCGTGACGATCGCGATGCGCCCCTCGGCCGGGTTGGGATAATCGTCTATACGATAATCCGAAATTCTGATAAAGAGAAATATTTCGATTCGGCGGCGTTGACCCTTCTATGGGTGTTTTGCCCGCCAGGAAGCGCAACAGCTTGTGGGGCGTACCAAGCTCCGCCGCAACGGCGCCACGAACCGGTCTCCCCTCGGCCCCAAAATACGCTAGGATGGCCGCAGCGCGCATTCCAAGTCGCGCACGATCAACTGGACGTATGAGGAAACGAGATGAGGGTGACGATTGGACGGCGCACGGCCATGGCTGCGGCGCTGGCTGTGGTTGGGGCGGCAGGCTTGACGGCGACCTTGGGTCCGGTTTTTTCACCGGCGGCTTGGGCGCATGGGCCGACCCGGCAGAAGGTGCGGGAATCCATCGAGATCAACGCGCCGCAGGACAAGGTCTGGGCCGCGATCCGCAACTTCCAGGACATGGGCTGGCTTCCGCCTGTCACCAAGACCACCGGCGAGAAGGGCAACGAGATCGGCGCAACGCGCCAGCTGACGCTGACGGGCGGGGCGACTGTCGATGAGGAGCTCTACAAATACGAACCCGACATGATGAGCTATTCGTACCGGATTACCAAGGTCGACGTGAAGGTGCTGCCGGTGACCAATTATTCCTCGACGTTGACGGTGTCGCCGGCTTCCGACGGCAAGTCCAAGCTGGAATGGACCGGGGCGTTCTACCGCGGCTTTCCCAACAACGATCCGCCGCCGGAGCTGAGCGACGAGGCCTCGGTGAAGGCCGTGAGCGGGCTCTACAAGACCGGCCTCGAAGCCCTGAAGAAGAAGATCGAGAGCGGTAGCTGATCGTGCGGATGCTGGTTCTGGCGGCGCTCGCCGCCAGTCTTTGTCATGCCTGCCTCGGCAGCGCCGCTGCCGAGGAGGCGTTCGTCACCAACCAGCTCAGCGACGATCTGATGGTCGTGGATCTCGCCACTTCGCGCGGCGTCGCGATCATCCCGATCGGCGGCAAGCCGGCGGGCGTTGCCGTCAGCGCCGACGGGCGGTTTGCCTATGTGACGAGCCCCGATGCCAAGGCGGTGACGGTGGTGGACGCGGCCGCGCGGCAGGTGACGGGGCGGATCGAGGTCGGCGGCGGACCGCTCGGCATTGCGGTGGCGCCCGATGGCAAGACCGTCTATGTCGCGGACTGGTACGCGGCGGCGGTGCGGGTGATCGATGCGACCTCGCGCAGCGTCACGGCCAGCATTGCGGTCGGCGCCTCGCCGTCGGGCCTTGCGGTGACGCCTGACGGCAAGCTGCTGCTCTCGGCCGACCGCGACGACGACAGCGTCTCGGTCGTGGACACGACGACGCGTCAGCGCAAGGCGACGATCAAGGTCGGCCCCCGACCATTCGGCGTCACCATCGATGCCGACGGCAAGCGCGCCTACACCGCCAATGTCGGCTCCGACGACGTCTCCGTGATCGATATTGCAGAAGCGCGCGAGATCGGCCGTGTGCCGGTCGGGATGCGCCCCTACGCGGTGGCGCTGACGCTAGGCCGCGGCTTCGTCACCGACCAATATGGCGGCACCGTCAGCGTGTTCGATCTGGCGAGTTTGAAGCCGATCAAGCGCATCAATGTCGGCGACTATCCCGAAGGCATCGCGGCGACCGCCGACGGCAAGCGCGTCATCGTGGCGTGCTGGGAGAGCAACACGCTAAGCATCATCGACGCGACTGATCTTAAGGTGATCGGCGAGATCAAGACCGGCGACGGTCCGCGCGCGTTCGGCGCGTTCCTGCGCAGGACGGAGTAGGGTGTGTAGGGCGGATTAGCGAAGCGTAATCCGCCATCTTGCATCGACGATCGATCGGCGGATTACGCTTCGCTAATCCGCCCTACGATGGCGGCACACCGCGTCCGCAATCTCGTCCATCCGCTCAAACACATGATCCGGCCCCAGCGCCCGCAGCGCTGCCGGTGCCGCATAGCCCCAGCACACCGCGCCGCAGGCAATCCCGACGCTGCGTGCCGCCTCGATGTCGCGCACCTCGTCGCCGATCGCGATGACCTGGCCGGGCTCGACGCCGGCGCGCCGGATGACGCGGCGGAATTTCGCGGGCTTGCCGAACAGCGAGGCCGAGCAGTCGAAATGCGAGAACAGCGCGGCGGCCCCGCCAAGCTTCTCGCGCGCATTGGCCTCGCTGTCGGACGTCACCAGCGCGAGCTGCACGCCGTTGTCCGCCAGCGTCCGCAGCATCGCCTCGACGCCCGCAAACAGCGATATCTCGCTAGCTGCCTCTCCCTTCAGCCGCCGCGCATGCCGCGCGATTGCCGGTAGCTTCCAAAGCGGCACCTCGAGCCGGGAGAGGATCTCCCGCGTCGAGGCATGCCGCAGCTCCTCGACGTCCTCATCCCGCACGCGGCGAAAGCCGAAGCGGTCGGCGATGTCGTTGACGGTGCGCAGGAACCACGGAAAGCTGTCGGCCAGCGTACCGTCGAGATCGAAGATGGCGAGGGCGTAGGGCATTCGTTATGAGAACGTTAAGCGAAGGCGCGAGAAACGCAACGTCCTTCGCTCGTCTATCCGACCCGATTTGCTATATCTTGGGCCGCCTTGTCGAAAGGGTCGGTGCAAATGGATAATGCTGCACAAGAAGGTCAGCGGCGTGCAGAATGGCATATTCTGATTGGTGTAATTGCGTCAATCGGCATTGCCGGAGTCGGCTGGACGATTGCTAAGGTGATCACCGCCCCGTCAACCGAAGAGGCAATGCGACTATCGCTCGCGGAAATAAATGTGCCGGAGCTCAGCACCGCATACACGCTGCACCCTGACAGCTGTGCGATTACCAAGACGATCTGGAAATGGAGCGTCGCGTGCGAAGACGTGCCGATCTATTTCTACCGCGATTCAAGACAGTGCGATCCCGGCCCACCAAGGACGTGCCGCACAGTGCCATCCGACCATCAGGTGTGCGTGTCATACTACTGGGAGATTGACCTCTCCGGAACGCCGTCGAACCCGATCGGCGATAAGGGACGCTACGCATCGATTGGGGACCGATGCAGGACTACTCGTTCCTTTGCGTCCGAACGCGAGGAGATGGCCAAGCGCGCCATCGCGCCCAACCTCGTTGAGGTTCGGTAGCGTAGCAAGACACGACTATGTCGACTTCCACACTGTCTCCTCGGTCCAGCCAAGCGCAGCGAACTCGGCGGCCCGGAGCGGGGCTTCTCCCTCGGCAAAGAACTCGTCGAGCTGAGGCGGGGCGACGGCCGTCTCGGACAGCATGGCGTGCGCCTGTCCGCGATGATGGATCTGATGCTGGAAGAGATGCATGAGGAGCCGGTCGCGGCGCTCGGTTTGCACCTGCGTGTCGCGATTGATCTTCACGATGTCATCGAGTCGTGCGGGCGTCAGCGTATCGCAGATGGCGATCAGCCGCTTGTCGATCGCAGCTTGAGCGGGCTTCAGCGCGGCAAGGGAAGGGTACGGCACGTCGTTCTTCCAGGCCGCCGGTCCGAGCCAGCCACCCTCCAGTGCATCGATATAGAAGAGATCGATGACATAGATATGGTTCAGGGTGCGCTGCAGGCTCGGAAAGAAGCCGGTGCGGTGGGCTTCGAATTCAGCCTGGGACAGCGCGTCGCAAGCCGAGAGCAGCCGATGGTTGGCCCAGGCATTGTTGTGGGCGAAGGCGCGGTAGGTCTGCACAAGGCCTGCGGACATGTCGGTCCTTCTCTGGAGTCTGCCAGTTCGTTGGTTACGACGCGTAACTTACGGTCTCGCGGGAAGAGCAGTGGCGCAATTACCTTCACTCATCCGCGCCCGACCGCTTTGATCCAACGTTGCTACTCCGCCGCCTCGCTCGTGCTCCTTCGCTTCGGCTTCCTCGCCTTCTTCAACACCGGCTCCAGAAACTTGCCGGTGTAGCTCCGCGGCGCCTTCGCGATGTCTTCGGGCGGGCCCCAGGCGACGATTTCGCCGCCGCCGTCGCCGCCTTCGGGGCCGAGGTCGATGACCCAGTCGGCGGTCTTGATGACTTCGAGATTGTGCTCGATCACGACGACCGTGTTGCCCTGCGCGACCAGCTCGTGCAGCACTTCCAGCAGCTTTTTGACGTCGTGGAAATGCAGGCCGGTGGTGGGCTCGTCCAGGATGTAAAGCGTGCGGCCGGTGGCGCGTTTGGACAGCTCTTTTGCCAATTTGACGCGTTGCGCTTCACCGCCCGAGAGTGTTGTCGCCTGTTGGCCCACGTGAATGTAATCGAGGCCGACGCGGTGCAAGGTTTGAAAAGTCTCGCGCACGCGCGGCACTGCCTTGAAGAACTCGGCAGCTTCCTCGACGGTCATATCGAGCACGTCGGCGATGCTCTTGCCCTTGAACAGGACCTCCAGCGTCTCGCGGTTGTAGCGCTTGCCCTTGCAGACGTCGCAGGTGACGTAGACGTCGGGCAGGAAGTGCATCTCGATCTTGATGACGCCATCGCCCTGGCAGGCCTCGCAGCGGCCGCCCTTGACGTTGAAGGAGAAACGGCCGGGCTCGTAACCGCGCGCCTTGGACTCGGGCAGGCCAGCGAACCATTCGCGGATCGGCGTGAAGGCGCCGGTGTAGGTCGCGGGGTTGGAGCGCGGGGTGCGGCCGATCGGCGACTGGTCGATGTCGATGATCTTGTCGATGTGCTCGAGGCCCTCGATGCGGTCATGCGGGGCGGCACCCTCGCTGGCATTGTTCAGCTTGCGGGCGATGGACTTGTAGAGCGTGTCGATCAGCAGCGTCGACTTGCCGCCGCCGGACACGCCGGTGACGGCGGTGAACAGGCCGAGCGGAATTTCGGCGGTGACGTTCTTGAGATTGTTGCCGCGCGCGTTGACCACCTTGATGGTGCGGCGGTGGTTCGGCGGGCGCCGCTCCGGCACCTCGACCTCGAGCTCGCCGGTCAGGTACTTGCCGGTCAGCGATTTCGGGTTGCGCATGATCTCGGCGGGCGTGCCTTCGGCAATGATGTTGCCGCCATGCATGCCGGCGCCGGGGCCGATGTCGAGAACGTGGTCGGCGAGCAGAATGGCGTCCTCGTCATGCTCAACCACGATCACGGTGTTGCCGAGGTCGCGCAGCCGCTTGAGTGTGTCGAGCAGGCGGGCGTTGTCGCGCTGGTGCAGGCCGATCGAGGGCTCGTCCAGCACGTAGAGCACGCCCGTCAGGCCCGAGCCGATCTGCGAGGCCAGGCGGATGCGCTGGCTCTCGCCGCCGGACAGCGTGCCGGAGGAGCGGGACAAAGTGAGATAGTTGAGGCCGACGTCGAGCAGGAAGGTCAGGCGCTCGCGGATCTCCTTGAGAATGCGTCCGGCGATCTCGTTCTGCTGCGCGTTCAGCGCCTCAGGCACGGTCTCGAACCATGCACCGGCGCCCTTCACGGACAGCTCGGAAATCTCGCCGATGTGCTTGCCGCCGATCTTGACGCAGAGCGCCTCGGGCTTGAGCCGAAAGCCCTTGCAGCCCTCGCAGGGCACGTCGTGGAAATACTTCGCCAGCTCCTCGCGCGCCCACTCGCTTTCCGTTTCACGGTAGCGGCGGTTGATGTTGGTGATGACGCCTTCGAACGGCTTCTTGGTGTCGTAGGAGCGCACCCCGTCCTCGTAGGAGAACTTGATCTCGTCCTCGCCGGAGCCGTGGAGGATGGCGTTCTGCGTCTTCTTGGCCAGGTCCTTCCACTTGGTGGTCAGCGTGAACTTGTAGTGCTTGCCGAGCGCGGTCAGCGTCTGCACGTAATAGGGCGACGACGACTTGGCCCAGGGCGCGATCGCGCCCTTGCCGATGGCGAGCTCCTTGTCGGGAATGACGAGGTCTTCGTCGACATGCTGCTCGACGCCGAGGCCGCCGCAGGCCGGACACGCGCCGTAGGGGTTGTTGAACGAGAACAGGCGCGGCTCGACCTCGGGAATGGTGAAGCCGGAGACCGGGCAGGCGAACTTTTCCGAGAACAGGATGCGCTCGGGTCCGCTCTTGTCGTGGATCTTGGCGGTCTTCTTCTTCTCTTCGGCGGGAGCCGCCGCCGGCGCGTCGGCGAATTCGACGACGGCGAGGCCTTCGGCGAGCTTCAGCGCGGTCTCAAAACTCTCTGCGAGGCGCTGGCCGATGTCGGCGCGCACCACGATACGATCGACCACGACGTCGATGTCATGCGGGAATTTCTTGTCGAGCGTCGGCGCTTCGGCGAGCTCATGGAAAGTGCCGTCGATCTTGACGCGCTGAAAGCCCTTCTTGAGCCATTCGGCGAGCTCCTTGCGGTACTCGCCCTTGCGGCCGCGCACGACGGGCGCGAGCAGATACAGGCGCGTGCCCTCGGGCAGCGCCAGCACGCGGTCGACCATCTGCGAGACGGTCTGGCTCTCGATCGGCAGGCCCGTGGCCGGCGAATAGGGCACGCCGACGCGCGCCCAGAGCAGGCGCATGTAGTCGTAGATCTCGGTCACGGTGCCGACGGTGGAGCGCGGGTTCTTCGACGTCGTCTTCTGCTCGATCGAGATCGCCGGCGACAGGCCGTCGATCTGGTCGACGTCAGGCTTCTGCATCATCTCGAGGAACTGGCGCGCATAGGCCGACAGCGATTCGACGTAGCGGCGCTGGCCCTCGGCGTAGATCGTGTCGAAGGCGAGTGAGGATTTGCCGGAGCCGGAGAGACCGGTGAACACCACCAGCTTGTCGCGGGGAATCTCGACGTCGATGTTCTTGAGGTTGTGCTCGCGCGCGCCACGGATCGTAATTGCGCGCAGGCTGGAGCCCGCGTTCTGTTGTTGGCGCTTCGCCTTGATCACTTCATCCATCCGAGTTGCCCTCAAGGAATCCCATGGGTGCGCGACCGCGCCAATAAAAAAGGCGCGCTCGCCCGGAACCGGGATCGGCGCCGATGGGGTTGTCAGCGAACGTAGGAAGAACGGAGACGGATTTCCAGTGGGACTTGCGAATCGTCAACGGAATGTTGGCGCGCTGGCGGCATCTGGCAGCAGGGGCTTTGCGGAACTGCGCGGCAAGGTGCCGCGAAAACAAAAAGGCCGGCGCGAGCCGGCCTTTCGTGACGATGCGACGTCGTAGCGATCAGGACTTCAGATCAATACCGGGCGACCACGGGGCCGCCGAAGGTGTAGTTGAGGCGGACGGTGCCCATGTCGACGTCCTGCTTGATCCGGTCGATGCGGTCGTTGACGCCGAGGGTCGTGAACGAGTTGTTGCGCTTGCCCATGAACAGATGGTCGTATTCGATCGCCACGGACCAGTTCGGTGCGAAGCCGAATTCGATGCCGGTGCCGACCGCGCCACCCCAGCGGGTCTCGCTCGCGCTATCGAGGACGACGCCGCCCAGCAGACCATTATATTTGGCGTGCGTGACAGCCGCGCCACCCTTCACGTACCAGAGCACGTTGTTCCAGGCATAGCCGACCTGGCCGGTGAACAGGCCAATCGCATCGATCTTGGACTGGTTGACCAGCGGTCCAAGCACCAAGCTCGTATTCGAGCCCTTCAGGTTGGCCCAGTCGCCCTGAGCTTCGAGGCCGAACACCCAGTTGGCCGACTGCCAGCGATAACCGACTTGGCCACCGACGACGCCGCCGGTCGCATTGTGACAGCCTTCAGCCGTGTCCGGACCCGCAACACCGAAGATATTGTTGACGTCCCAGCAGTTGCGGCTCGAGGCGCCGCCGCCGTTGATACCGATGTAGAAACCGCTCCAATTGTACATCGCGATCGGCGCGACCGGAGCCTTGGTGTAGGGGCGGGCCGCCAAATCGGCCGCCGAGGCCGGTGCCAACGCGCTGAGTGCGAACAAGCTAGCCGAAGCCAGCAAAAGCTTCTTCATATCCATTCCCCAGTTCCCGTTCCTCGTTCTGACCTTCCGGAAAGCGGAAGAGCCAGCGGACCTATGACCCGACTAATGTCATTGCTTTACACCATTAAAGCCAAAGGTTGTGTCACCCGGGCGCCACATCTCTGCGAAAACGCGAGCGAGCCGGTTGGCGCGCAAAAAACAAAAAGGCCGGCGCAAGGCCGGCCTTTCGTAACGCGAGGCGTTGAAGTGTAGCTTAGTACTTGGCGACCACGGGGGCGCCGAAGTGATAGTTCACGCCGACCTGCACGGTGTGGAAGTTGAGCGTGCCGGTGGTGATCGGAGCGCCGAGACCGGAGAAGTAGGTCTCGCCGCCGAGGCTGCGATAGAGGTACTCGCCCTTGACCGACCACTGCGGAGCGAAGAACGCCTCGACGCCGGCGCCGACGGTCCAGCCCGAGTGGAACTTGCTGTCGGAGACAGTCACGCCGAGCGCGCTGACGCTGACCTTGTTGTCGATCCAGGCGTAACCACCGGTGCCGTAGAACAGCACGTTGTTGACGGCCCAGCCGATGCGGCCACGGACGGTGCCGAGCGCGTCGGTCTTGGACGACACGGTGATGCCGAGAGCGGTCGCCGAGGCGCTGACGTCAGCCCAGGAACCATCGGCCTCGATGCCGAACACGACGTTGCCGGCCTGCCAGTTGTAGCCGGCGGTGCCGCCGACGAAGCCACCCTTCATCTTCGGGTCGCCGGAAGCGTTTTCCCAGGCGCCGCCACCGACGATACCGAGGTAGAAGCCGGTCCAGTTGTAGACGGCCGCTGCCGGAGCGATCGGAGCCTTGGTGTAGGGGCGGGCTGCGAGGTCGGCCGCCGAAGCGGGCGCAGCGAGAGCGAACAAACAGGCCGAAGCCAACAAAACCTTCTTCATTTTCAACTAATCCCAGTCCCAGTTTCTGTTGTTGCCTTCCTGACCGGAAGGGCAGCGGACTCAACGGCCCAACTAACGCCGTGCTTACACCACCAAAGCCGCAAGTTGTGTCTCCGAAAAGCCACATCGGTCGAAAAGGTGATGGTTACTGACTTATTGCCTCCACTCATGTCGCGCCAAACGAAAAAGGCCGGCGCGAGGCCGGCCTTAGACTTCAACGATGTCAGAGGGATATCAGTACCGCGCGACGCCGGCCGCACCCCAGTTGAAGTGATAGTTCACGCCTGCCTTGACCGTGTGGACGGTATCGGTCCACTCGGACCGGTTGGTCACGACGGGGCTGTACTGAATGGTGCTCTTGCCGAAATCGATATAGTTGTATTCGACCTTGGCCGACCAGTTCGGAGCGAACATGTATTCCGCGCCGGCGCCGACGGTCCAACCCCAGCGGGTGTTGTTCTGGATGAAGACGTTTCCGGGGATGCCATCGTAGCGATGCTGAATGTCGCCGACCGCAGCGCCGCCGCTGACGAAGAAGAGAGCGGGGCCGGTCGAGTAGCCGAGACGGCCCTTGATGTCGCCGAAGCCGCGGATTCTCGTGAAATAGGTGTCGCCGAGGCCGGCATTGATCTCGGCCGAACGACCGTTGATGTCAGCCCAATGATAGTCGCCCTCGATGCCGAACACCCAGTTGGCCGCCTGCCAGTTGTAGCCCACCACGCCACCGACAAAGCCGCCGGTGGTGTCGTAGTTCTGACTTCCAGCAAACAGCGCCGTATTCGGACCGCCAAAGAAGGTTTCGTCGCTGCGGCCCCAGGCACCGCCGCCCTGCACACCGAGGTAGAAGCCGGTCCAGGTATAGATCGGAGCGGGCGGCGCGACCGGCGCCTTTGTATAGGGACGTGCTGCGAGGTCGGCAGCACCGGCCGGAGCCGAGAGGGTCAGCGCAACCGCGCCGGCGAAGCCAATCAGAATCTTCTTCACTGTAATCTCCCCAGTCGTGTCCGCCTCTCTGAGTTCCCCAAGGCGGACTATCAGGCGCGAGGCCCATTGCATCAATTCCAGGCACGACGATAGCTCGATTCTGCGGCAGAGTCCGTGCCCGGAGCGCAACAGTTGGTGGTAATCGGCCTTCCTCTAACTTAATGAATGTTAAATGGTTTTTGTCATTCACGGGAACCCGATTTGGTTCCATCCCAATTGCCATCATGGCGCCATTTAGGCGCCATCCCGTCTCCACATTTGGCAGCGATTTCTGCAGGAACAAATCTGGAACGGACCGCCGGTCGGTGCTATATGTGGGGATAACCTTGGGGGTGACGGGCTGAGCAGCCCCTGCAAGCGTATAGGGTCGCCTTAACAGGGCGCAGAGGAACGCGGGCAGCGCGCTCGGCCTTAGGAAATTCAGTGGCATTCGGAGTGGAGAGCGGCGATGGCGGGAAGCGTCAACAAGGTCATTCTGGTTGGAAATCTCGGCAAGGATCCTGAAATCCGCCGCACCCAGGACGGGCGGCCGATCGCGAATCTGAGCATCGCCACCTCCGAGACCTGGCGCGACAAGAACAGCGGTGAGCGCAAGGAAAAGACCGAGTGGCACCGCGTCGTGATCTTCAATGAAGGGCTCTGCAAGGTCGCCGAGCAGTACCTGAAGAAGGGCGCGAAGGTTTACATCGAGGGCGCGCTCCAGACCCGCAAATGGACCGACCAGAGCGGCGTCGAGAAGTACTCGACCGAGGTCGTGCTCCAGGGCTTCAATTCAACGCTCACGATGCTCGACGGTCGCGGCGGCGGCGGAGGAGGCGGCAGCTTCGGCGACGAGCCGGGCGGCGATTTCGGCTCCTCCGGACCCGTCAGCAGCGCACCGCGCCGTCCCGTGGCCGCCGGCGGCGGTGGCCGCAACAGCGACATGGACGACGACATCCCGTTCTGAGCACGGACCGGACGATGAGGGGGCGCTGGCCGGCTGAGCGGCGCCTTCCCATTTCGTGTCAGCAAACCTTACTAATCCGCAGAAAGGGCTCGGGATTTCCGGGCCCGCTTCATGTTTGGGTTGAACTCGGATCGCGCCGGCGCAATCGCGTCGACGGCGCACGCCGGCCGCGCGATTGACGAGGTCGCGGAGGTGATTTCGGAAGGCCTGTTCCGGGCCCCTCCGAGGCGCCCTCCGTACAGCCGTAAGTTATTGGAAAAATAAGCGGAAAAAGCGCTTCCCTGAAGCCTGCAAGGGTGGTTATCAGGGGCTCGATGCGCTATATGATTCCCAGATAAAACCTCACCGGATTCCCCCTTGGCTGACGACGACAAGCCCGGCGACCAGCCGGGGCAACCCTCGGATATTCGCCCCGTCTCCATCTTCGAGGAGATGAAGAAGTCCTATCTCGACTACGCCATGAGCGTGATCGTGGCGCGGGCGCTGCCTGATGCCCGCGACGGTCTGAAGCCGGTGCACCGCCGCATCCTGTTCTCGATGAACGAGCAGGGGCACACGCCCGACAAGAAGTACGTCAAATCCGCCCGCGTGGTCGGTGACGTCATCGGTAAGTATCACCCGCACGGCGACCAGTCGATTTACGACGCCATGGTCCGCATGGCGCAGGACTTCTCGATGCGCGTGCCGCTGATCGACGGCCAAGGCAATTTCGGCTCGGTCGATGGCGATCCCCCGGCCGCCTATCGTTACACCGAAGCGCGCCTGACCAAGGCCGCGCTGGCTCTGCTGGCCGACATCGACAAGGACACCGTCGACTTCCAGCCGAACTACGACAACAACGAGACCGAACCGTCGGTCTTGCCGGCCAAGTTCCCGAACCTTCTCGTCAATGGCGCCGGCGGCATCGCGGTCGGCATGGCGACCAATATCCCGCCGCACAATCTCGGCGAGGTCATCGACGCCTGCGTTGCGCTGATCGACAACCCCGCGCTCACCATCGACGAGCTCATCAACATCGTGCCGGGACCGGATTTCCCGACCGGCGGCGTCATTCTCGGGCGGCAGGGCATCCGCGCCGCCTATCACCTCGGCCGCGGCTCGGTCGTCATGCGCGGCAAGGTCGCGATCGAGACCATCCGCAAGGAGCGCGAGGCGATCATCATCACCGAGATTCCCTACCAGGTGAACAAGGCGACGATGGTCGAGCGCATCGCCGAACTGGTCAAGGAAAAGAAGATCGAGGGCATCGGCGACCTGCGCGATGAATCGGACCGCGACGGTTACCGCGTCGTCATCGAATTGAAACGCGACGCCGTGCCGGATGTGGTCCTGAATCAGCTTTACAGGTTCACGCCGCTGCAAACGAGCTTCGGCGTCAATATGGTGGCGCTCGACAGCGGCCGTCCGCGGATCATGCATCTGAAGGACCTGCTCGCGATCTTCGTCGACTTCCGTGAGCGGGTCGTCACGCGCCGCACCAAGTACCTGCTCGCCAAGGCGCGCGATCGCGCCCATATTTTGGTCGGTCTGGCGATCGCGGTGGCCAATATCGACGAGATGATCCGCGTGATCCGGACCTCGCCGGATCCGACCACTGCGCGCGACACCCTGATGTCGCGCGACTGGCCGGCCCGGGATGTCGAGGACATGCTGACCCTCATCGACGATCCCCGTCACCGCATCAGCGCGGACGGCACGATCCGGCTGTCGATGGAGCAGGCGAGGGCCATTCTCGACCTGCGCCTTCAGCGCCTCACCGCACTCGGCCGTGATGAAATCCGCGACGAGCTCGACAAGCTCGCCGGCGAGATCGCCGATTATCTCGACATCCTGCGCTCGCGCGAGCGTGTGCTGGGCATCATCAAGACCGAGCTTGCCGAGGTGAAGGCCGAGTTCGCCACGCCGCGCCGCACGGTGATCATCGAGCAGGAAGGCGAGGTCGAGGACGAGGACCTGATCCAGCGCGAGGACATGGTCGTCACGGTGTCCCATGCCGGCTACGTCAAGCGTGTGCCGCTGTCGGCCTACCGGGCCCAGCGCCGCGGTGGCAAGGGCCGCGCCGGCATGCAGACCCGCGACGAGGATTTCGTCTCGCGCCTGTTCGTGGCCTCCACGCACACGCCGGTGCTGTTCTTCTCCTCGCGCGGCCAGGTCTACAAGGAGAAGGTCTGGCGTCTGCCGATGGCCGCGCCGAACGCGCGCGGCAAGGCGCTGATCAACATCCTGCCGCTGGAGCAGGGCGAGCGCATCACCACCATCATGCCGCTGCCGGAGGACGAATCCACCTGGGGCGAGCTCGACGTGATGTTCGCCACGACAGGTGGCAATGTCCGCCGCAACAAGCTGTCAGACTTCGTCGACGTCCGCCGCTCCGGCATCATCGCCATGAAGCTCGACGACGGCGAGTCGATCGTCGACGTGCAGATCTGTACCGAGCGCGACGACGTGCTGCTGACCGCTGCCGGTGGCCAGTGCATTCGCTTCCCGGTCCCCGACGTGCGCGTGTTCACCGGGCGCACCTCGATGGGCGTGCGCGGTATCGCGCTCGGCGAAGGCGACAAGGTGATCTCGCTGGCGATCCTGCGCCATGTCGAGACCACCTCGGATGAGCGTTCGGCCTACCTGAAGATGCGCCGCGCCGTCGCCGGCGAAGCTGCGGCCGAAGACGCTGCCGTGGACGCCGAGGCCGAGGAGACCTCCGGCAGCTTCCAGCTCGCGCAGGAGCGTTACGCCGAGATGTCGGCGCAGGAGCAGGTCGTGCTGACCGTCTCCGTCAATGGCTTTGGCAAGCGAACCCTGTCCTACGAGTACCGCACCACCGGCCGCGGCGGCAAAGGCATCGTTGCCATGAGCGTCAACAACCGCAACGGCAATCTGGTCGCGTCCTTCCCGGTGGAGGATGCCGATCAAATCATGCTGGTCACCGACAAGGGCCAGCTGATCCGCTGCCCGGTCGAAGGCATCCGCATCGCCGGCCGCTCGACGCAAGGCGTGATCGTGTTCGACACCGCCGAGGACGAGCACGTCGTCTCGGTCGAGCACATCACGGAAGAGGCCGAGAGCGGCAACGGGGCGAATGGCGAATAGGGAATAGGGAATAGCGAATTGGGTGAGCTGCTCAATTCGCTATTCGCCACTCACTACTCGCCGCCCTAAATCTCCAGCTCCGTGCCGAACTCCACCACCTGCTTGGTCGGCACGCCGAAGAACGCAGCAGAGCGTTCGGCGTTGCGCTGGAGGAAGGCGAACACGCCTTCGCGCCAAACCCACATGCCCGGAATGTCCTCGCTGGGAATGATGGTCTCGCGGCCGACGTAATAGGTGATGTCGGAGAGGTCGATGCCGGGCAGCTTGCTCTGGCGGCAGACGAGATTCAGGCCTTCATAGATCGTCGGGTTCTGCATGAAGCCGTAATGCAGGATCACGCGGGTGATGCCGGGAATGATCTCGATCACCTCGGCGCGTTCTTCGTCCGCGATGTGCGGCAACTCCTCGATCAGCACGGTGACCAGCAGCACGCGTTCGTGCAGCACGCGGTTGTGCCTGACGAACTGGGTGAGCGCGAGCGGCACGCCGCGCGGTGCGGAGGCCAGGAACACGGCGGTCCCGGGCAGTCTTGCGCTGCACTTGTTCACGGCGGTCTCGATCAGATCTTCCTCGGGCTGCCGCAGCCGGCCCCTCGCGGCCTCGACCAGCTTCACGCCGGCGCGCCAGGTCAGCATCATGAAGGCGACGAGGCCGGCGAGCAGCAGCGGAAACCAGCCGCCCTCGAACAGCTTGACCGAATTGGCCGAGAAGAAGATCACGTCGATGACGAAGAAGAAGCCATTCACGGCAACCACCAGCCAGGGCGAATAGCCCCACTGGATCGCCACCAGCGCGGCGAGCAGCGTCGTGATCGCCATCAGGAGCGACACCGCGATGCCGTAGGCGCCGGCAAGCGCGTCCGACGTGCCGAAGCTCAGGACCGCCCCGAGCGTCGCAGCCGCAAGCAGCCAGTTCACTAGGGGCACGTAGATCTGGCCGATCGCGTCGCTCGTGGTGTGACGGATCAGCATGCGCGGCAGGAAGCCGAGCTGGATCGACTGCTGGGTCAGCGAGAACACGCCGGAGATGATCGCCTGCGAGGCGATCACGGTCGCGACTGTCGAGAATGCGACGAGCAGATAGTGCAGGGCGTCGGGACAGAGCTGGAAGAAGGGGTTCTCGATCATCGTGGGATCGGTGATCAAGAGCGCGGCCTGGCCGAAATAGTTCAGCACCAGCGCGGGCAGGCAGATGGCGAACCAGGCGAGGCGGATCGGCAGGCGGCCGAAATGTCCCATGTCGGCGTACATGGCCTCGCCGCCGGTCACCGCGAGAAAGGCCGCGCCGAGAATTCCGAACGAGATGTGGAAATCCTGGTGGATCAGGAAGTCGAAGGCGTAGAGCGGGCTGAGCGCCACCAGCACCGCCGGCGCCTTGACGATGCCGTGGATGCCGAGCGCCGCGAGCACGACGAACCAGGCCAGCATCACCGGCCCGAAGATGCGGCCGATGAAGCCGGTGCCCTGCTTCTGCATCATGAACAGGCCGATCAGGATGGCGACGGTCACGGGCACCACGGCCGGCGCAAGCGAGGGGGCGTCGACCTTGAGGCCCTCGATGGCTGAGAGCACCGAGATCGCCGGCGTGATCGCGCCGTCGCCATAGAGCAGGGCAGCGCCGACGAGCCCGACCACCAGGAGGTGGGCGCGCCATGTGCCTGGCTGGGCGTGGCGGGCATGGAGCAGCGCCAGCAGCGCGACGATGCCGCCTTCGCCGCGATTGTCCGCGCGAAGGATCAGCAGCGCATATTTCAGCGAGATGATCAGCAGCAGGGCCCAGAGGATCAGCGAGGCAATCCCCAGGACAGCGTCGTGACTGAGTGTGCCGCCATGGGCAGCCGCCTTGGCGGCTTCCTTCAGGGCATAGAGCGGGCTGGTACCGATATCGCCATAGACTACCCCGAGGGCGCCCATGGTCATGGCAAGCGGTAGCGGATCAGGATGGTGGCCGGAGGCGACAGCGGGCGTACTGGACAATGGCAACCCCCCGATGGGATCGCGCCCGACGGGCCATTCCGGCGGGCGCGAGCAACGCAGTCTGCGACGAGACGTCGCAAAACTCCATCGGGATTATGTGACGTGAAGCTGACAGGCCTACGGGGTGCGGTTGGCGGTCACGAGGCGAGCCTCGCGGACATTCGCCTTGGTGCCGGCCTTGCGCAGGCAGGAGGCCTCGAAATTCGGCCAGGCCTGCTGCGAGCAGTCCTTGCCGATGGCGCGGATATCGAGCCGGTCGCTCTTGGCCAGCGGCTGCGGCACGCTGGCCTCGACGCTCGGGGCAAAGCCGGGCAGGAGGGTAAGGGCGGCGGCGACACACGCAGACAGAGCGATCGCTGAAAGAGCCTTGATCATTTGACAGTCCCCTGTGATGCGGCCGCCTACGCCCAGTGTGCGGCCCGTCATTCGTTGGCCGGATTAGTAACCATGGCCAGTTTCCGGACGTCTTCGCCGGCACGGGAAATGGTTTCGTGTCCGCGCCGCTTTGTTTCGTGGTCGCTCTCAGGACGAAACAAACCGGCCATTGCCGACGCGGCCGGCGGGATTTTCGCCGGAAACGGCTGGGGAACCGGCCCGGCTTGCCGGGCCGGGCCGGGCGCGGTAGGAGGGGGCCATGCCGCGCATTGCCTTCTACCCAGGTTCCTTCGACCCCATCACCAATGGCCACCTGGACGTGGTCCGGCACAGCGCTTCCCTGTGCGACAGGCTCGTGGTCGCGATCGGGGTCCACCCCGGCAAGAAGCCGCTGTTCTCGACCGAGGAGCGGCTGAAGATGCTCCACGACGTCTGCGGGCCGGTGGCGGCCCAGGCCGGCTGTGTGCTCGAAGCCGTGACGTTTGACGATCTGTCGGTGACCGCAGCGCGCAAGCACGGTGCGACGATCATGATTCGGGGCCTGCGCGACGGTACCGACCTCGACTACGAGATGCAGCTCGCCGGCATGAACGAGGCCATGGCGCCCGAGGTCCATACGGTCTTCCTGCCGGCGTCTCCCATGGTCCGCCCGATCACCGCCACTTTGGTGCGCCAGATCGCCGCCATGGGTGGGGACGTCTCAACCTTCGTCCCGCCCCAGGTTGCGGCCCAGCTCAAGGCAAAATTCGCCGCATAACGGCGCGTTTCCTTTTCTCTCTGATCCGGAGTTGTCATGATCCGAATTCTCGCAGTCCTTGCCGCGCTTCTGTTCGCGGTGCCGGCGGTGGCGCAGCAATTGCCGGCCAATCTCGACAAGGCCAACGCCATCGTCATCGACACCACCAAGGGCCGCATCGTCATCAAGCTGCGCACCGATATCGCGCCCCAGCATGCCGAGCGCATCAAGCAGCTCGCGCGCGAGGGCTATTACAACAACGTGCCGTTCCATCGCGTCATGGACGGCTTCATGGCGCAGACCGGCGACGGCCAGAACTTCAACGGCACCGGCGGCTCGAAATATCCGAACCTGAAGCAGGAATTCTCCAAGGTGCATTTCGCCCGCGGCATCGTCGGCATGGCCCGGCGCGGCGACAGCGTCGACAGTGCCAACTCGCAGTTCTTCATCATGTTCGCCGACGGCGGCAGCCTCGATAACCAGTACACCGTTATCGGCGAGGTCGTGCAGGGCATGGACGTCGTCGACAAGCTGAAGAAGGCTCCTCCAGGCTCGGCCGGCGGCGCCGTGACCGATCCCGACAAGATGGTGAAGGTGCAGGTCGCCTCCGACATCAAATAGGAGAGGGCGATGGCGCGCTGTGGCGACAAGCTCCTGCTGGTTGCTGCGGTGCTGTTGCTCGGCGTGTCCAGTGCGGCCGCCGAGGATAGGCAGGTCAATACCATCCAGGATATCTTCCGGCATCTGCGCACCTGCTGGAAACCACCGCCGGCCGCCAAGGCTCGCCCACTCGACATCACCGTCGTCGTGAGCTTTAACCGGTCCGGCGACATTCTGGGCCATCCGAGGATCTCCTATGAATCCGCGGAGGCCTCCGACAATGACCGGCTGCAATACCGGATCGCGGTGATGGAGGCGTTGCAACGCTGCACGCCGATGCCATTTACCGAGGCAATGGCCGGCGCCGCCGCGGGACGTCCATTCGCGATCCAGTTCCGCAGCCGCAAAGCGCCTGACAAGACTTCACCTCCAACTCAAGAGAGACGAGCATGAGCGCCACCGAAAACACCCTGATCCTCGAGACCACCCAGGGCCCGGTCACCATCGAGATGCGGCCCGACCTCGCGCCCGGTCATGTCGCGCGCATCAAGGAACTGGTCCGGGAGGGCTTCTACGACGGCATCGTGTTCCACCGCGTGATCGACGGCTTCATGGCGCAGACCGGCTGCCCGCAGGGCACCGGCACTGGCGGCTCGGGCAAGAAGCTGAAGGCCGAGTTCAACAAGGAGCCGCATGTGCGCGGCACTACCTCGATGGCGCGCGCCGCCAACCCGGATTCCGGCGACAGCCAGTTCTTCATCTGCTTCGACGATGCCCGCTTCCTCGACAACCAGTACACGGTGTGGGGCAAGGTCACCGAGGGCATGGAGAACGTCGACAAGATCAAGCGCGGCGAGCCCGTGCAGAACCCCGACAAGATCGTCAAGGCGCGGATGGCGGCGGACGCTGAGTAATCGTTTCCCCTCATGGTGAGGAGGCGCGAAGCGCCGTCTCGAACCATGAAGGCCGAGCTGATGCAGCCGGGCCTTCATCCTTCGAGACGTGCGTTCCGCGCTCTTCAGGATGAGGCGTGACTGCACGGCGCTGAGCCCGACATGCGCACCGACCTGTTCGATTTCGACCTGCCCGCCGAGCGCATCGCTTTGCGCCCGGCGAGCCCGCGCGACTCCGCGAAGATGCTGGTCGTGGAGAACGGCGCGCTGCGCGAGCAGACCGTCGCCGACCTCGCACAATGGCTGAGGCCGGGCGACCAGCTCGTCGTCAACGACACCAAGGTGATCGCGGCGCAATTGAAGGGCCGCCGCATTGGCCGCGAGACCGAGCCGAGGATCGAGGCGACGCTGATCAAGCGGCTCGACGGCTCGCGCTGGCAGGCGCTGGTGAAGCCGGCGAAGAAGCTCACGGCCGGTGACCGCATCCGCTTCGGCAATGAAGGCAAGGTCTGCCTGCTCGGCCATCTCGATGCCGAGGTCGAGGCCAAGGGCCTCGAGGGCGAGGTGACGCTGTCGTTCTCGTTCCACGGCCCGGCGCTGGATCAGGCCATCGCCGACCTCGGCAGCCCGCCGCTGCCGCCCTACATCGCCTCCAAGCGCACGCCCGACGATCAGGACCTTGCCGACTACCAGACCATGTTCGCGGTGAACGAAGGCGCGGTCGCAGCGCCCACCGCGGGACTGCATTTCACCCCGGCGCTGGAGCAGGCGCTGCGCGCGCGCGGGGTCGGCATCAACCAGGTCACGCTGCATGTCGGGGCAGGGACGTTCCTGCCGGTGAAGGTCGACGATACCGAAGGCCACAAGATGCATGCCGAGTGGGGCACGATCTCGGCCGAGACGGCGGAGCGCCTCAACAGTGCGCGGAAAAATGGTGGCCGCATCATCGCCGTCGGCACCACGTCATTGCGCTTGCTCGAGAGCGCCGCGAGCGAAGACGGCACCATCCAGCCCTTCGCGGCCGAGACCTCGATCTTCATCACGCCCGGTTATCGCTTTCGCGCGGTCGATGTCCTGATGACGAATTTCCATTTGCCGAAGTCGACGCTGTTCATGCTGGTGTCGGCGTTTTCGGGGCTGGAGACGATGAAGGCGGCGTATGCTCATGCGATTGCGAGCGGGTATCGGTTTTATTCGTATGGCGATGCGTGCTTGCTCTTCAGGTCGCGCGGCTAAGCGCTGGCGCTGTGGGGTGGGCAAAGCGAAGCGTGCCCACGTCTTTCTTGAATAGGGGGTGAGAGTGGTGGGCACGGCGCTTGCGCGCCTTTACCCACCCTACGATACCAGTTGCTAAGACATCGACTACGCCATCACCCGCTGCGGCAACAGCTCCGCGATCTGCACCGCATTCAGCGCTGCGCCCTTGAGCAGCTGATCGGCTGCCACGAACATCGAGATCGAATGCCCTGAGGGATCGCTGAGGTCCTTGCGGATGCGGCCGACCAGGACGTCGTCCTGACCCGAGGCGTCGATCGGCATCGGGAAGTAGTTCTTGACGCGGTCGTCGACGACCTTCACGCCGGGCGCCCGGGCCATGATGGCGCGGACCTGATCCTCGGTGATCTCCTTCTCGCATTCGAAGGTGATGGCCTCGCAATGGGCGCGCAGCACCGGCACGCGCACGCAGGTGACGCCGATCGCGATGGTCTCGTCCTCGAAGATCTTGCGGGTTTCCTTGATGACCTTGGTCTCTTCGTCGTTGTAGCCGGTGTCAGGGTCGACGGCGGTGTTGTGGTTGAAGAGGTTGAAGGCGTAGGGGTGCGGCATCACCTTCGGCGTATAGACCTGCCCGTTGAGATTGGCGCGGGTGGATTCGACGAGCTCCTCCATCGCGGCCGCGCCGGCGCCGGAAGCGGCCTGGTAGGTCGAGATGATGACGCGCTTGATGCGGTTCTTCTGGTGGATCGGCCACAGCGGCACCAGCGCGGTGATCGCGGCGCAGTTCGGGTTGGCGATGATGCCCCTGTGGTCGCGGATCCGGTTCGCGTTGATCTCGGGGATCACCAGCGGCACGTTCGGGTCCATGCGGAAGGCGGAGGAATTGTCGACCACGACCGCGCCGGACTTCACCGCAATCGGCGCATACTTCTTGGAGATGCTGCCGCCGGCGGAGAACAGGGCGATATCGACGCCTTCGAAGGAGCGCTCGGTCAGCTCCTCGATCACGACCGGCTGGCCGCGGAACGACACCGTCTTGCCGGCCGAGCGGGCACTGGCCAGCGCCTTGAGCTTGCCGACGCGAAAGCCGCGCTTGTCCATGGTGGCGATGAATTCGGCGCCCACCGCACCGGTGACGCCGACAATCGCGACGACGGGATCGTTACTCACTTTGTCCTCCATTGAATTGCGAATTAGACAACAAAAAAGCCCCGGACCATCGAGGGCGGGGCTTGCCGTAGAGCTGATGCGTTTTAGTCGACGACTACGCGCGCACGCCTCCCCGGGCCCCTGAGGCCGTGGTGGTTTTGGTCGTGCGTTTGGTGGTCGTGAACATGGCGGCGACTTATGGGCGAGAGTCTTGCGCCCGTCAATGGCTTTTCGCCCCGGTCGATGCCCGGGGCCGGACTCCCGCTATTTCGTCTTGGCGCCCGGCGGCTCGAGGGTGACCTCCTTGAGGTCGTCGCCGCTGACGACGACGATCGAAAAGTTCAGCCGGCCGCGTTCGCGCACCAGCCCGCCGCTGATCGCCTTGCCCGAGGCGGCGCGTTCGGCGACGCGCACGGCATCGGCGAGGCGGTGCCTGATTGCACCGAGCGCTGCGAGGTTGTCGCGATCGTCGTGGTCGAGCTCAGTGAGGGGGAGGGCGGCTTCGCCGCCGACGAGCTCGCCGGTCGTAGCATTGATGGTGTGGCGCCAGATCCGGTCGTTGTGCAGGGTCTTCACCCGGTACACCGGCACGCGGGCGGCCCCGTCAAAACTCACATCCGCCGTGGTGGCGCCGGCGTGCCGGGCTTCGGCGATCGACATGGCCTGGCTGATCGAGATCGACGAGCTGCGGAAACGCTCGATCTCACGGCTGACGGCTTGGCGGTCGGCCTCGGCATCACCATCTGTGTCGCTGTGAAGGGCGGTCGGCGTACCCGCGGTCACGATCGCCCGCGCAGGCGCGACGATGAGCAGCGCAGGCAAGGCGATCACAAGCAGTCGCGAGGTCCATCGTTCGGTTGTCGTCATGCTCGAAACCCTCGGCCAGCGAGTGTGCCGGATGATCGTAAAGAATTCGCGGCCGGCCTTGGGCATCGGCCGGCCGCGGAGCGCCGCACCGGGCTGTACCCGGTACGGCGATCTCAGCGGTACGGGCCACTTTTGGGGCTGGTGAAAAAAGCGGTCCGTATCGCTTATAACTAAACCATACCGTATCGTTTTATTTTGGTCAACGGCGCGGGCGGTTTCCCATGGGGAAAGCGCGCAATCTCACGGAATTGTCAGCGCGGGGGGCGTCGCCGCGGCGAGCCTTTGGTGGTGCTTTGGACGCGGTCGGCAGGCCCTAGCGCACCGGCGAGGAACAGCTTGATGGCCGTGCGCATCCGCTTTTCGGCGACCTTCAATTCGAGCGCCATCCCGAACGTCGCCATGCGGTGGGTGTGACCGACGACGACGTCGAGGAACACTTCCGCCGCGATGTCGGTGTCCTCGACGTCGAGCGCACCTTGCGCCACCAGATGGTCGAAGAAGCGCGCCGTGGTGGCGACGGCCTTCATCCAGCCTTCCTCCTTGCCGAGCTTGGCGACGTCGGGGAAGTTGATGGCCTGCGACGTCATCATGCGGCTGAAGGCGACGGCGTCGGGTCCGCAGGTGAATGTCAGCATCTCGCGCCCGATCTCGACCAGGCGCTGCTCGACCGAGATGTCGGAGGCGCTGGAGAGCTGCGTCTCGGCGGCGGCCGACAATGGCGCAAGCCAGCGCGCAATCTCGCGCCTCAGCACGGCGGCAAACAGGCCGCGCTTGTCGCCGTAGCGGGAATAGACCGTGGGCTTGCTGACCCGGGCCGCTTCCGCGACCGCGTCGAGCGAGGTGGCGTCGAAGCCGCGGTCCAGGAACAGGCGGGTGGCGACCTCGATCAGCCGCTGGTCGCGCTCGATGGCGGCGGTCTTCGTCGGCCGGCCGCCGCGGGATTTCGGCACCTCGCGCCGCGGCGCTGCTGGTCTCGTCCTGGTCGCAGTCAATCCCATGCCCAATGATTCCTGCGCGTTTCTAAAGGTCGTCATTCGCTCTATATCGCGCAGGAGCGGAGGCGTCATCGCGAATCTGGCCGAATTGGCCGTATCGTCAACGGTTTCGGCAGGGCCTCGTTCCGTCTCCGGAAGCTCACGGCACCGTCGAGCTCCAGGCCTGACCGGCAGCGGCCTTCTCATATCCGTATTGGTAGAGCGCCCGCATATAGGCGGTGTCGAACCCTTCCGACGGCGGCGCCGGATACTCGCGCGCGATGTAGGAGAGGTGGAAGCCGAGGCGGTTGCGCTTGGCGAAATCATAGGTCGAGAAGATGATCGAGCGCGTCTGCGACTGGGTGATCGCCGACAGGCTGCGCGAGGCGACATCGATGGTGCCGTTGGAGACCAGCTCGAAATTGCGTTCGATCTTCTTGTTGACGAGGATGTAGATGTCCATCTTCGCGTTGCCGGGCAGGCGGTTGCCCTGGAAAAGCAGGGCTTCCGGCAGCGTCAGCACCGGCGCGGTCACGCCGCCATCGACATGCATCTCCTGAAACTTGCGGCCCTGACCCTCGGCGTCGATCATGATCGGCGGAAACACCAGGGGGATGCTGGCGGAGGCCGCCATCACGTCGCGAAACAGCTTGAGCGCCTCGGGCGTGCCGACCGCGGCGATCTTGCCCATGTCCCAGATCGCGGTGCGCTGGGTGTCGAGATCGGTCGTCACCACCAGGAGCTTTCGGCCCTTGGCATTCTCGCGCGCGACTTGCGCCATGATCTCCGGCCCGACATAGCGGGCGACGAGTTCGCGCAGCCTCGTGTTGCCGAACAGGCCGGATCCGAACAGCACGCGCATGATGCTGGGATCGTTCAACAGGGTCTCGGCGATGCCGCTGGTATAGACCTCCTTCAGCGTGTCGTCGTATTGCGAGCCCAGAAACGCAAACGGCGCGATCAAGCCGCCGGTGCTCACGCCCGAGACGACGGAGAAGGTGGGACGGGTTCTGGCCGCGGTCCAGCCGTTGAGCACGCCGACGCCGTAGGCGCCATCGGCGCCGCCGCCGGATAGCGCCAGATAGGACTTCGTCGCGGTGCTGGT